>DPSD01000187.1:0-11819 GCA_003538495.1 Accumulibacter sp. | reverse complement strand
CGCGCGGCGCTCTTGGCCGCCGTGGTGGCGATCGAATCGCCGCCACGCGAGCGGCCGCTGTTCGAAGCGCCACCGAAGAGGTCGGCGAGACCGCCGAGCCAGCCGCCGCCCGACGCTTCCGGCTCGCTGGTCGGCGTTGGTTTCTGCACGCCCGCACCTTGCTGCGTCGGCTGCGTCGCTGCCCTGAGCTTCTCGTAGGCGGATTCGCGATCGATCGCCTGTTCGTAGTGGCCGTAGATCGTCGACGCCTTGATCACCGCCTGTCGCTCATCGGCGGTCTGCGGTCCCATCCGCGACGCCGGTGGCAGCACGAAAGCGCGTTCGACGACGTTCGGCCGGCCCTTCTCGTCGAGGAAGGAGACCAGAGCCTCGCCGACGCCAAGTTCGGTGATTGCCGTTTCGGCGTCGAAGCGCGGGTTGGCGCGCAGCGTCTGCGCCGCCGCCTTGACCGCTTTCTGGTCGCGCGGAGTGAACGCCCGCAGCGCGTGCTGGACGCGGTTGCCAAGCTGGCCGAGGACGCTGTCCGGGATGTCGAGCGGATTCTGGGTGACGAAATAGACGCCGACTCCCTTCGAGCGGATCAGCCTGACCACCTGCTCGATCTTTTCCAGCAGGGCCGCTGGCGCTTCGTTGAACAGCAGGTGCGCCTCGTCGAAGAAGAAGACCAGCTTCGGCTTTTCGACGTCGCCGACTTCGGGCAGTTGCTCGAAGAGCTCGGCCAGTAGCCACAGCAGGAAGGTCGAGTAGAGCCGCGGCGAGCTCATCAGCTTGTCGGCGGCGAGGATGTTGACCACGCCCCGACCGTTGTCGGTCTGCATCAGGTCGGCGATGTCGAGCATCGGCTCGCCGAAGAAGACGTCGCCGCCCTGGTCGCCGAGGTTCAGCAAGCCGCGCTGGATGGCGCCGATCGACGCCGCCGAGACATTGCCGTATTCGCTGGTGAAGCTCTTGGCGTTCTCGCCGACGTGCTGCAGCATCGCCCGCAGATCCTTCAGGTCGAGCAACAGCAGGCCATTGTCGTCGGCGATCCTGAAGACCAGTTGCAGGACGCCAGTCTGGGTGTCGTTGAGCGTCAGCAGGCGCGCCAGCAAGATCGGCCCCATGTCCGAAATCGTCGCCCGTACCGGATGCCCCTGCTCACCGAAAACGTCCCAGTAGGTAACCGGACATTTCGCCGGCGTGTGCTCCTTGATGCCCAGTGCATCGAGACGCGCCTGCATCTTCGCTGAGACGCTGCCGATGGCCGCCAGCCCCGACAGGTCGCCTTTGACGTCGGCCATGAACACCGGCACGCCGATCGCCGAAAAACGTTCCGCTAGAACCTGCAGGGTGACCGTCTTGCCGGTGCCGGTGGCGCCGGTGATCAGCCCGTGCCGGTTGGCCAGCGCCGGTAGCAGGGCGAGTTCGGTGCCTTCGTGTCTGGCAATGGTGAGTGGATTGACCATGAGCGACTCCGGAAAATGGTGGCGGGGAGGGATGGCAAAAAACGGGAGGTGCTAGAATGACCAGCTTGATTATCAACCATTCGCGGCCAGGTTTGTTGCTCCGGCAACGCCGGCGGCAAGATCGCAATCAGCAGAGGTCAGCATGGCAGGACATTCCAAGTGGGCCAACATCCAGCACCGCAAGGGGCGCCAGGATGAAAAGCGCAGCGCATCGTTTTCCAAGATCGCCAAGGAAATCACCGTCTCGGCCAAGATGGGTGGCGGCGATGCGGCGTTCAACCCGCGCCTGCGACTGGCGGTCGACAAGGCCAAGGGCGTCAACATGCCCAAGGACAAGATCGACAACGCGATCAAGAAGGGCACCGGTGAACTCGAGGGTGTCGATTACGTCGAGATCCGCTACGAAGGCTACGGGATAGGCGGCGCGGCGGTCATCGTCGATTGCCTGACCGACAACCGCACGCGCACCGTCGCCGACGTCCGGCACGCTTTCAACAAGTACGGCGGCAACCTCGGTACTGATGGCTGCGTCGCCTTTCAGTTCAAGCACTGCGGGCAGTTGTTGTTCGCCCCGGGGACCGACGAAGGCGCGCTGATGGACGCCGCCATCGAAGCCGGCGCCGACGACGTGCTGAGCAACGACGACGGCTCGGTGGAAGTGCTGACCGCGCCGAACGACTACATCGCCGTCAAGGATGCGCTGCAAGCCGCCGGCTTCGAGTCCCAGTACGGAGGCGTGACGATGAAGGCCGAGAACGAGAGCCAGCTCACGGGCGAAGACGCTCGTCGCATGCAGAAGCTGATCGACGTGCTCGAAAGCCTCGACGACGTCCAGGACGTGTTCACCAACGTGATCATGGACGACGAGTGAGCAGACCGGGCCGCGAGGTGCGCCGACGAAGCCTGCCGCAACAACCGGAGAAGCACATGAAGGCGATCATTGGCTGTGCCTTGTTGGCGCTATGGGCTGCTCTGGCCCAGGCCAGCGATGTCCAGATCAACGTTGACCACGTCAGAATCCAGAGCGGCGGCGTGACGATCAGTATTGGCGATCGGGACAAGCGTGGCTATTACTGGGATGGGAAGCTCTGGCGCGACCCGGCCTATTGGAAGAAGTACCATGGCGAAGGGCAAGGCAAGGGCCAGGCCAATGGGAAGGGCTATCACTGTCCGCCCGGTCAAGCCAAGAAAGGCAACTGCTGACCCGGCTGGCGATCGTCCGCAAGTACGACGCCCCGGCGGCAGTCAGGTGTCCGGGGGCACGCCTGGGCTGGAGTGGCCGATGGCCTTGCGCCTGCTCTGCCGCGCCTCCCGGATCACGCCGCGAAGTTGGTTGCACTGGCCAACAATGCTGACCAAAACGCTGGCGGTCCAGGCGAAGGTGAACATTCCCGAGATGGCAATGATCGGCGCCAGCAAGTTCCATTCCGCCGGCAGTTCGACGTCGCTGCCAAGGGTGGTGTAGGAAAGCGCAGCGAAGCGTGCGGCCATTACCCAGTCCGGGATGATCCCACCGTAAACGATGGCCGCCGACCAGAGAATTATCGAAGCCAGGTGCAGACCGAGCATCCTGAAGACGGTGAAGCCTAGCAGCAGGTCGACGCTCCACCACGCCGGCCGCTGCTCGATGCTTCGCGCGCGCTTGTCGAAGTGAGCGGTGAGCAGGCGCAGTCCGATGGCCTGCAAGATGACGACGACGACCAGCACGCCGCCGCCATAGAACAGGTCTGGCAGCGGCAACGCCTTCGTCATCGGCAACTCGGCTTCGATGTAGGCCTCGACCGGCGCCAGTTCGGCGGGCAGGGCAGTGACCACCGTCCGGGGAATGTTGACCAGTTCCGCGGGTACTTTCTCGGCTGCCTGTGGAAGCGTCTGGGCGTCAGTGGACAGTTGCTTGATGACTTGCGGCAGCCGCGGCAGGTCCGCTTCGACCCGGCCTGCCGCCGGTGGCAGCTGGTCAGCCGGGGCGGCTGGCGGGAGGTCCTTGGCATTCTTCTCGGTCGTTGTCGTATCCGCCATCCTGGACAGCTCCCCTGTTGAAAGTACAGAATCTGGATGAACTCACGAGGGCAACGGCCGCGCCCTCTGCGCGCGGCCGTTGCCAGCAGAGGCGGCAGGCGAGTGTCCTGACGCTGGCGCATGGTGCTGCCCAACCGGGCGGTGTTCAGTTTGCCGTTTCCGGCGGCGTCTGCGGTTGCGCGGAGGCTCCCCCGTCCCGGCGGCGTCGAGAGCGGCCTGGAGCTTCCCGGTGTCCCCGTGCAACAGCGAAGTCGGAAGAACGCCGAGTATACTAGTCCGTTCACCGGGTTGGTGTGCTTGCTGGCTGCCGTCGCGGCAGCCGCGGGAAACGCAGGTCCCACCAGCGCGAGTTCGAGCCCCGGTCAGGGGTGTGCCAGAACAGGGAGACGGTCCTCAAGGTGAAAGCGACGCTTATCGATGCCCTGGGCGTGAGCACGCCGTTGTCCGGGAAGGATCTCGCCGGCCAGTTGCCCAGGGAAGGTTTTTTCTGGCTTGACATCACGAACGCGACCGAGGACGAAATCGCGGCGCTGGCCTCTGCGCTGCAGCTCGACCCTACGCTGAGCGCCTGGTTGCCGCGCTTTGGTCAGTCGGCGCGCTTCAAGGCAAGCCCGCAGCATCTGCGCATGTCGACCTGGGCAGACGCCGGGACGCGCGGAGTCGTCGCGGGACATCTCCTGTATTCGCCGAACTGGCTGATCACGGTATTCGACGGCGCTGCTTCGCGCATGGACGCAGCGCGCCAGCGCTTTCGCGAGCTTGCCGGGACGATCACGGCGTATCCCGACTACGCGCTGCTGATCGTCCTCAATGAACTGGTGACGGGTTTCTACCCGCGCCTTGAGCGTGCCGACGAGCTGCTCGACAAACTGGAGGACAAGATTTTTCTCAGCCCGGCTGCCGAGCACCTCTTGAGCCTGGCCGCCCTGCGCCGGGAACTGTCGTCGCTGCATCGGCTGCTGGTGCCGCTGCGCGACAGGGTGAAGACCGTGGTCACGTCGATCGGCGGCATCCCCGGCATCAGCGCCGAGGTATGGCCGTCGTTTCAAGGCTATAGCGAACGCCTGGCAGACCTTGTGCATCTGATCGATGCTTACCGCCAGCGCACCACCGAGGCGATGGAGGGCTATCGGGCGAGCATTTCCGACCGCCAGTCCGAGCAGATCAACCGGCTGACGATGATCTCCTGGGTGTTCCTGCCGATCACTTTCCTTACCGGTTACTTCGGAATGAACTTCAACTGGGCCATCGACCAGCTGCTGGCAACTCGTGACGACTTCTTCCTGCTCGGTGTCGGACTGCCCTTGTTGTCAGTCGGCCTGACCCTGCTATTGTTCAAGAGTCTTGGCTGGATGGGCGCCTGGCGGAGGAAGAAGCTGCAGTCGGCCACCGGCGGCGGCGGTGGACTCCGGGTTGCGGAAACGGTCGGAGCACGCGGCACAGCAGACCAAACCGACGCGCCCGCCAAGCCAACCGGCAGCGATCATTAGCGCGACGACCGCCAGTTCACGACGGTCTGCGGTCGACCGTGGCCGAAGTTCGCGGGTGCGAGGCGCTCCCGCGGTCGCGCTCGGCAATCCAGCATTGCCCGCGTCAGGGCCGTATTTCGTCACCCGCGGCAGCGGTGGCTGTCGCCGGCGGCGTTCCAAACTGGCTTTCGTAGGCGGCCACCACGGCATGAAGCGAGCCGTAGATCGCGTGCGCACCGAGCATCTCGGTGATCCCGTGGCGGTCGAACTGGCCGCGTACCTGCGCGGAAACATTGGCAAACACCAGCCGGATGCCCTGCTGCTTGAGCAGCGTGCAGGTGTCGCGCAGCATCGCCGCGGCCGAGAAGTCCACATCGCCAATTGCTGCCGCTTCGATGCACAGCCAGGCCAGCGGTGGCTGCTTTTTCGTTGTTGCCAGACGCAGAAGCTCCTCGGCGAACTGGCCGGCGTTGGCGTAATACAGACTGTGGCTGAAGAGGTAAACCAGCAGTCCCGGCGCGATCTGCTGCGGTTCGCTCAGCGGGACGGTCTGCCAGCCCTTCTTTCTCTTGTCGGCCGCGATCACCGAATTGCTTCCCCGGTAGCCGCGCCGCACGTGATCAAGCAGTGACAGCACCATCGCCAGGATGATCCCCTGTTCGACGCCAACGACGACGACTGTCGCGGCGGTCAGCAAGGCCACCCAGAACTCCGCACGTGCCTCGACGAAGATCCGGGTCATGCCCTTGATGTCGATCATGTGCACCGCCACCAGGAAGACAATCGCCGAAAGAACCGCGGTTGGCAAGTGGGCGAGGGGGCCGGTCAGGAACAGCAGGACCAGCAGCACCAGGACGCAGGTGGTGAGCTGCGACACCTGGCTGCGGCCGCCGCCGCCGTCGACCATCGCCGTGTTGGTCGGGCTGCCATTGACGATGAAGGTGCCCGACAAGCCGGCGCCGAGGTTGGCCATGCCGAGCCCGACCATGTCTACATTCTCGTCGAAGCGATCGCTGTACTTGGCGGCGTAGGCGCGCGAGGTGGCGGCGCTCTGCGCGAGAATCACCACGAAACAGGCAAAGGCAATCGGCAGCAGCTTCTCGATCAACGCCCAGCTCCAATCGACGTGCGGCAGGCCGAGCGTCGGCAGGCCGCTCGGAACGCTGCCCAGCGTCTCCAGATGGGCGCCGAGATTCAGCGCCCAACTGACACCGATGGCGGCGACGACGGCGATCAGTCCGCCCGGGATCTTCTCGGAAATCCTCTTGCCGCCGACGATCACCACCATCACCGCGAGCGACACGCAGACCGCATAGGGATTGGCTTCCCCGAGCAGCCGCAGGTCGCGCACGATCTCCTTGAGCGGCTGGTTGCTGGTGCCTTGCAGGCCCAGCAGGCCGGAAACCTCGAGCAGCGCCACCTGCACACCGACGCCGGTCATGAAACCGGTGAGCACCGTGCGCGAGAGAAAATCGGCGAGGAAACCAAGCCGCAGCACCCGTGCGGCGAACATGAACACCGCCGCCATCAGGGCCAGCAGGCTGCACAGGGCCAGCCATTCGTTCGATCCGCGCACCGCCATGCCGGCGAGACCGGCGGCGACCACCGCCGCCGTCGCCGAGTCGGCACCGACCGCCAGATGCCGCGACGACCCGAAAATGGCGAACAGGCTCATCGGGATGAGAATGGTGTACAGCCCGGTGATGACCGGCGTGCCGATGATCTTGGTGTAACCCATGGTCCCCGGAATGGCCAGCGCCGCGAGCGTGAAACCGGCGAGGATGTCGCGCCCAAGCCCTGGCCGATCAAGCGGCAGGACGCCCTGCAAAATCGGCAGCCGGAAGCCCCTGCCTTCGCTGTCTTGCGTCATCGTCGCGCCTCAGTTGGTCGTCCGAGCTACTTTTTGCCAGTCGGCTTTGGCGTCTTGCCCGCCCGCTTTTCCTGCGCCACCTCCGCCGCGTGGTACTTGGTGGCGATTTCCTTCAGATCGACGCGCGTCGGCGGCAACTTGAGTCCCATCTCTTCCATGGTGTCGGCGATGATCTGCGAAATCGCCAGGTTGCGGAACCACTTGTGGTTGGCGGGAATGACGTACCAGGGCGCTTCCTTGCTGCTGGTCTTGCTCAGCGCCTCCTCGTAGGCTTCGACGTAGTCGGTCCAGAACTCGCGCTCGGAGTAGTCGCCTTCGCTGATCTTCCAGTTGCGCGCCGGGTCATCGAGCCGCTGTTTGAAGCGGAGCAACTGTTCCTCGGGGCTGATGTGCAGGAAGAACTTGAGGATGCGGGTGCCGTTCTCGGCCAGCATCTTCTCGAAGTCGTTGATCAAGGCGTAGCGCTTCGCCCAGACCGCCTTCGGCACCAGTTGATGGACCCGCACGACGAGGACATCTTCGTAATGCGAGCGGTTGAAGACGGCCACCTCGCCCCTGGCCGGCGTCCGCTGATGGGCGCGCCAGAGGAAGTCGTGCGCCGCCTCGTCGGCGCTTGGCTGCTTGAATCCGTAGACCCGGGTGCCCTGCGGGTTCATGCCGCTGAACAGGTGCCGGACGACGCCATCCTTGCCGGCGGCGTCGAGCGCCTGCAGGACGACCAGCAGCGACTGGTTGCCGTCGGCATAGAGCAGGGCCTGCAGCTCGTCCATGCGGATGACATTCTTCTGGATCTCGGGCAGGGCCTCTTCAGACGAGGCGTGGCCAGCGGTTTGCGCCGGGTCGATGCCGGCGAGTTTCAGTTTCTCGCCGGGGCTGACGAAGAATTGCTTGCGGAAGTCCATGGTGGTTGCTCCTCGTGTGAATATCGTGTGTTGGCCTATGCAGCAGGAACGTGCGGTTGCAGCGACTGATTGACCAGCTCGACGCTCTTCATGTGACGCGCTGTCCGGTAGCTGGCGAAGCGGTCGTAGATGATGCGGACGCCGCCGAGGATGAACAGCCAGGCGATCAGGTAGACCCATACCCAGCCGATCAGCTTCCACGGAATCGCCGGCACCAGCAAGCCGAAGCCACACATCAGCGCCGCAACCACCTGCGTGGCGACAATTGCCCAGAACAGCGGTGCGGCGGGAAATGGCGGCTTGAAGAACCAGCCGTCGGTGCGGGTGATGAACAGCAGCACCTGGCCACCCCCCACCAGTTGCACGAACATCATCGTTTGCAGCTGCGCGTGTGTCGCCAGTCCGAAATACGCCTGCAGTTCCGGAAGTGACAGCGCCTTGATGCCGAACAGCAGCAGGCCGAACGACTCGGCCACCGAGAAGACGCCAAGAACGGTGGCCAGGCCAAAGATCCGCGGCAGGTCCCAGCGGACCGGCCGCGGACTCACCGGCGTGTTGTCGTAGGCGATGGTCATCATCGGCAGGTCGTCGAGCAGTGACATGACGACGATCATGATCGCGGTCAGCGGCGAGAAACCGAGGAAGATCGACGACAGGACAACGACGAACATGATGTCGATGGTCAAGGCGATGCGATAGATCAGGTAGCTGTTGATGCGGCCGAAGATGCGGCGCGCCTCGTCGATGGCGCCGTTGATCACCGACAGGCCGGGGGCGGTGAGGATCAGCGCCGCGGCGCCGCGGGCGGCGTCGGTGGCGCCCGAAACGGCGGTGCCGCAATCGGCCTGCTTCAATGCCGGCGCGTCATTGACGCCGTCGCCGGTCATCGCCACCAGGTGGCCGCGCGACTGCAGCGCCTTGACGATGGCGTACTTGTGCTCGGGGAAGACGCGCGCGAAACCGTCGGCGCGCTCGATCCCGTCGATGATCGCCGGCGGCACGTTATCGGGGTCCATGTCCTTGGGGAAGGCATCCGCAGCCGCGATGATGTTCGTGCCCATGCCGAGTTGGCGCGCCGTCTCGATGGCGATGGCGGTGTCGTCGCCGGTGATCATCATCACCCGCACCCCTTTCTCCGCCGCCCTGTCGATGGTTTCCTTGGAGTCATCTCGTGGCGGATCGAACATCGGCAGGATGCCGAGGAACGACCAGCTCGCGCCGCCGTCTGCCGAGCGCGCGACGCCCAATGCCCGGGCACCCTGCGATGCCAGCCTATCGACCGCGTCCTTGACCTTCTGCGCGATCTCCGCAGGCGCCTGGGCAAGATCGACGATCGCTTGCGGGGCGCCCTTGGCGACCATGAACGACTTGCCGCTGGCGTCGGTGACCGTCGCCTGCGTGCGCTTGGTGACCGGATCGAAGGCCACGAACTTGGTCAGGGTCCAGCCCTTGAGGACGCTCTGGTCCTTGAGCGCGGTGATCACCGCGGTATCGATGGCGTCCTTGTCCTCGAGCTTGGACGCCAGCGCCGCGGCCAGGATGCAGTCCTGCGGATCGGTGGCGGCGAAAAGCATGGGTTCGCTGAGGCTCAACTGGTTCTTGGTCAGGGTACCGGTCTTGTCCGAGCAGAGGATATCGACGCCGGCCATTTCCTCGATCGCCGACAGCTTGGAGACGATCGCCTGTTGTTTCGACAGCGCCAGTGCGCCGAGCGCCATGGTGATCGAGAACACCGCCGGCATCGCCACCGGGATCGAGGCGACCATCAGCACCAGCACGAACTGCAGGATGCCGAGGGCGTCGGCGAGGTTCCAGTCCTTGGCGATCACGATGTCGTGATAGACCTTGACCGCGACCAGGACCAGCGTCAGACAGACGGCAACGACGATCAGGAAGTTGCTGATCTGGAACATCGCCTTCTGGGCGTGGCTGACCGCGCCGGCGCCGGAGACGAGCTTGGCGGTACGGCCGAAGAAGGTATTGGTGCCGGTGGCGATAACCACCGCTTCCATCTCGCCCTGCTTGACGACGCTGCCCGAGTAAGCCTCGTCACCGACTTTCTTCCTGGCCGGGAGCGACTCGCCGGTGAGCGCCGCCTGGTCGATCGAGGCGAAGTCACCACCGGTCAAGCGCAGGTCCGCGGGCACGATCACGCCCAGGCGGATCTTGACGATATCGCCGGGGACCAGTGTCGACGCCTGCACCGTGCTCCACTGGCCGTCGCGCAGGACCGTCGCCTCGGGTGCCAGGCCGGCCTTCAGGGCAGCCAGCGCGTTCGACGCCTTGCGGTCCTGCCAGAATTCGAGCGCTGCGTTGAACAGCAGCAGGGAGCCGATGATCACGAAGTCGTCCCAATGGCCGAGCAGCGCGGAGACCAGTGCCGCCGCCTCGATGACGTAGGCCATCGAGCCGGTGAAGTAGCCAAGAATCTGCTCGCCCAGGCTCTTTTCCTTGACGATGATCGCGTTCGGGCCGTACTTGGCGACGCGCTGCTGCGCTTCGGCCGTGCTGAGACCCTGCTCGGGTTTGACGGCGAGCGCCGCCAGCACCTGCTCGACCGGGATCTTCTCGAGATCCGGTCCGCTGGCGGCGGGAGTGTCTGACTGCTCGGTGAGGTCGGCCATACGGTCCTCCTGGGTCAAGAAGTGGTAAACGGCATCGATGGATTAATGTAGCACGCTGGAAGAGGACAAGCCCGCTGCGCCGGCGCGTTTGATTTTCGCAGCTTTACGACATCGGCACTCATGCGATTGCACTGAGGGTGGTGTCAGCTGCAATGTCCCCCGGTAGCCGGGAGCGATCAAGGGGAAGGATGGCATTAAACCGAGGGAATTTCATCTTGCGGTTCCTTCATGACAATTAACTTTTCATTGGCGATCGGGCCCGGCCTTGCCGCCCAGCCGGGCGACAAGTTCCACGGCGACGAGATCATCGGCGATCACCACCTCCGATGCGCCCGCCCGTTGCAGGACGTCGTCGTCCAGCCCGGCGTCACCCTGAACCACCAGATAATCGAGTTCGGAGGCCTGCGCCGCCAGCTCGTCCAGTTTCTCGACAATGATCACCTGATTGCCGGCATCGCGCATGCGGCCGGCAACCAGCCGCCCCAGCGGACTGAAGCCGATGACGACAACGTGGTTTGCCAGACCGTCGAGGATGCGTTTCATGGTTCTGTTCTCACGCGCCGCCAAAGCGGCATCGCTCGAAAGCAGGCCGGTAAGCTGCGAGATTGCGTAGCCGCGGATGATCACGGACATGAACATCGCCACCAGCATAAACACCTTTTGCTGCTGGTTGAAGGCAGAGAAGTCTCCGACCTTAGTAATCAGGTTGGCCGCGTTCCACATTCCAGAAAAAAACTTTTTTTCCAGCGACCGGCCCGAGGAATCCAGAACTATCAGCCCAATCGCCAGCGTCGCCAACGCAGCTGACCCAGCGTGTGCAGCGCGCGACGACGCCACTCCTGCAGATGCCGCTGGCCCGACCGGCTCTCGTTGACGCGATAGATGGTCATTGGGGGTCAATTGGACGGCGGCTTCACGGTCAGTTTATCGGCGGCCGTTACCCAGCCGCCGCCCATCGCCTTGTAGATGTTGACCAGCGAAACGCACAGCTGCGCCTGTGCGGCGGCCCAGTCGAGCTCGGCCGGGAAGAGCTGCTCCTCCGCCTGCAGCACGGTCGAGTATGGCGCGCGCCCGCCGTCGAACAGCAGTTGCGCGAGCCGCGAGTAGCCGCGCAGCGCATCGACCAGCTGCGCCTGTGCCGCGACCTGATCGATGAGCGTCTCGCGCGAGATCAGCGCGTTGTCGACGTCGGCGAAGGCGCTCTGAATGGCGAGCTCGTAGGACAGCAGCGCGGCCTGCTGCGCCGCCTCCGCCTGCGCGACCTGGCCGGCGATCGCGCCGCCGGTGAAGATCGGCCCCGCCAGCGCGCCGGCGTAGCTCCACGCCCGCGCCGGGCCCGTGAACAGATTGGAGAGGTCGGTGCTTGCGGTGCCGAGCGCGCCGGTCAGTGAAATGGTCGGAAAGTACTGGGCCTTGGCCGCGCCGATCAGCGCGTTGGCCGCGATCAGTTGCTGCTCCGCCTGCAGCAGGTCGGGGCGGCGCTCGAGCAG
>DPSD01000184.1:18701-33554 GCA_003538495.1 Accumulibacter sp. | reverse complement strand
AGTGCGCACGCAGGATGAAGAAGCGGAGTACCTCGGGATGGTACTTCTTGACGATCTCCCTGATCGTGAAGAAATTGCCCAGCGATTTCGACATCTTCTCGTCAGCGACACGAACGAAGCCGTTGTGCATCCAGTAGTTGACAAACTGGCAGTGATGCGCGCCCTCGGATTGGGCAATCTCGTTTTCATGATGCGGAAATTGCAGGTCCTGCCCGCCACCGTGAATGTCGAAGTGCTTGCCGAGCAACTCGGAACTCATCGCCGAGCACTCGATATGCCAGCCGGGGCGGCCATTGCCCCACGGCGAGGGCCAGAATGGCTCACCTTCCCGCGCATGTTTCCAGAGAACGAAGTCCAGTGGGTCGTCTTTGGCAGCATCCACCTCCACCCGCTCGCCGGCTCGCAGGTCGTCGATCGACTTGCCCGAGAGCTTGCCGTAGCCAGGAAACTTGCGGACCGAGAAATTCACATCTCCGTCAGCGGCCTGATAGGCCAGGCCGTTGCTTTCCAGTTGTCCGATCAGTTCGAGCATTTGCGGCACGTACGCGGTGGCGCGCGGTTCATGATCCGGCTTCTCGACCCCGAGTGCCGTGGCGTCTGCGTCCATGAAGTCGATGAAACGGGCCGTCAGTTCGCCGATGCTCTGTTTGTTTTCCTGCGCGCGCCTGATGATCTTGTCATCGATGTCGGTAATGTTGCGGACGTAGGTCACCTGCAGTCCGCTCGCCCGCAACCACCGCTGAACCATGTCGAAGACCACCAGCACGCGGGCGTGCCCGAGGTGGCAGAAGTCGTAGACCGTCATTCCGCAGACATACATGCGGACTTGGCCCGGGGTGATCGGCACGAAGTCCTGCTTTTCCCTGGCCAGCGAGTTGTAAATCTTCAACATATTCAGGCTCACGAAGTCACGCCGCGCCGACCAGTACGGGTGTGGAGTGTTTTGGTTTCGACGCAGTTCTTGTTAGAATCGACCGGTCAAGCGACACTCAACCGCGGCTACGCCCAGTATACCATAGCGATCCACTTGATCTCCCCGAAGTCCCTGGCTGCCTGCCGGTGCCCACTGTCGGGAAGTTCCCGGCCGCTGCCGGATCCCTTGCCGGCGCGGAAAAGCAGTTTGCAACAAGTCAAGATTGACAAGCTCGATAACCAGATGACCAAGCGCCGCTGCCGGATACCTGAAGACGGTCGCATTGGAAATCACAAATGAAGGGACTGCCTGATGCACAAGACGCTTGCTTTGATTGCCGCCGGTTTGTCGTTTTCCCTTGCCGCGGTGGCTGCGCCGACGGCCGAAATACAGACCAGCATGGGGACCATCGTCGTCGAACTCGATGCCGTGAAGGCGCCGAAAACGGTGCAGAACTTTGTCCAGTACGTCAACGAGGGCTTCTACAACGGTACGGTTTTTCACCGCGTCATTCCCGGTTTCATGATCCAGGGTGGTGGTTTTACGCCCGCCATGGAACAGAAATCGGCGCCCAGAAAGGTGGAAAACGAAGGAAAGAACGGCCTGAAGAACGACCGCTGGACGATTGCCATGGCCCGGACGTCGGAACCTCATTCAGCCAGCGCGCAGTTCTTCATCAACCACAAGGACAACGCAGCGCTCAACTATCCCGGCTCGGATGGCTGGGGTTACGCGGTCTTCGGCAAGGTAACGCAGGGCACCGACGTGGTCGACCGGATCGCCAAGGTCCCGACCGGTAACCGTTCAACGTATAACGATGTTCCTCTTGAGCCGGTAGTCATCCAGTCGGTCAAGATCATCTCCGACAAGAAATAAGGAAAGTCATGATCAAGCTGCACACCAATTTCGGCGTCATCGGTATCGAACTGGACGCCGAAAAAGCGCCCCTGTCGGCCAGTAATTTCCTCGCTTATGTCGAGGCCGGCCACTACGACCAGACCATTTTTCATCGGGTCATTCCCGGCTTCATGATCCAGGGCGGTGGCTTCGCGCCAGGCATGAAGCAGAAGGCGTGCAAGGCGCCGATCAGGAACGAGGCCAACAACGGCCTCAAGAACGAGGCCTATACCCTGGCCATGGCCCGGACCAGTGACCCGCACTCGGCAACCGCCCAGTTCTTCATCAACGTGACCAACAACGCCTCGCTCAACCACCGTGCGCCGACTTCCGAGGGCTGGGGTTACTGCGTTTTCGGCAAGGTCATCGAAGGGACCGAGGTGGTCGACAAGATCAAGGGCGTCAAGACCGGTTCATCGGGTTTCCATGGCGACGTGCCCGTCGAGGACGTGCTGATCGAGCGCGCTGAAGTCTGCTGAAGCCGCCAGCCGCGCCCGCTGCTGTGGCGCCGACGATCCCGTTCCATTGATCCTGTTCATCTCGGACCTGCATCTGGCGCCGCAAGCGCCGGGTGTCAGTCGGCTGTTTCTCGACTTTCTCGGGGGCCGCGCGCGTGCCGCCGAGCAACTGTTCATCCTCGGCGATCTGTTCGAAGCGTGGCCTGGCGACGATTGTCTGGACGCTCCGGACGATTCCTTTGCCGCGACCATGGTCGATGCGCTGCGCCAATTGACAAGCGCCGGAGTGTCGCTGTCGGTGATGCACGGCAACCGCGATTTCCTGCTCGGCGACACCTTCGCGGCTCGTAGCGGCGCCCGCCTGTTGCCTGACCCCTGCCTGCTGTCCTTGCCGACCTGGCAGTTCGTCCTGTCACATGGCGACGCGTTGTGCACCGACGACCACGAGTACCAGGCGTTCCGCGCGCTGGTTCGCCAGCCGGACTGGCAGTCCGCCTTCCTCGCCAGGCCGCTGCCCGAGCGCCAGGCGATGATCGTCGCCCTCCGCCAGCAAAGCGAGTCGGCGAAACGTGACAAGGCCAGCTTCGTGATGGACGTCAATCCGGGGGCGACCGACGATTTCCTGCGCACGCACGGCTATGCCAGCCTGATCCATGGCCATACCCATCGCCCGGCCAGGCATGACCACATCGTGGACGGTATTCACGTCGAGCGCTGGGTATTGTCGGACTGGAACGACGAGCAGGGCGAGTGTCTGTGCTGGAACGGCGGGATGCTGGCCCGGGAGCGATTGCGCTGAGTCCTTCTTCGCCTCGCCGGTCTGCGAAGTCCGCTGCGCGCACCATGAGCGCCACCTGCTGCCGCTCATCGTGGTCTGCCGGTCCCCATTCCCACAGGCCTTCGCGACGGTGAACACGATAGAGACCACGAGCATTCCCGCCGCTTCGGCGGCGGTCGAGATCCTCCGCCGGGTGTTTGGCTATCGCTCGTTTCGTGGCCAACAGGCCGAGATCGTGGACCAGATCGTCGGCGGTGGTGACGCGCTGGTGCTGATGCCGACTGGTGGCGGCAAGTCGCTCTGTTATCAGATTCCGGCGCTTCTGCGGCCGGGTGTCGGGGTCGTCGTTTCGCCGTTGATCGCCCTGATGCAGGACCAGGTTGACGCCTTGCGGCAGGCTGGCGTGCGCGCCGCTTTCCTGAACTCGTCGCTGGATTTCCGGGCGGTAGTCGACACCGAGCGCAGCCTGCTGCGCGGCGAACTGGACCTGATCTACGTGGCCCCCGAACGGCTGCTCACCGACCGCTTCATCGGCCTGCTCGAGCAGTTGATTGCCCGCCAGCAGGTGGCCCTGTTCGCGATCGACGAGGCGCACTGTGTGTCGCAGTGGGGGCACGACTTCCGTCCCGAGTACATCCAGCTTTCACAGTTGCACGAGCGCTTTCCCGGCGTCCCGCGGATCGCGCTGACGGCGACTGCCGACCAGCTGACGCGGCAGGAAATCAGAACCCGGCTTGGCCTCGATGAGGCGAGGGAATTCGTTGCCAGTTTCGACCGGCCCAACATCCGCTACACCATCGTCGAGCGCGACAACCCGCGCCGCCAGTTGCTCGCCTTTCTCGGCAGCCACGCCGGCCAGGCGGGGATCGTTTATTGCCTCTCGCGCCGAAAGGTCGACGAGACGGCGGTCTGGCTGAACGCGCAGGGGGTGACCGCCTTGCCCTACCACGCGGGCTTGCCGAGCGCCGACCGCCAGCGTCATCAGCAACGCTTTTTGCGCGAGGACGGGCTGGTGATGGTCGCCACCATAGCTTTCGGGATGGGAATCGACAAGCCGGACGTTCGCTTCGTCGCCCATCTCGACCTGCCGAGGAGCCTCGAAGCCTATTACCAGGAAACCGGTCGTGCCGGGCGTGACGGCGAGCCTTCTGAAGCCTGGATGACCTATGGGCTCAATGACGTCGTGATCCACCGCCAGATGATCGAGGATTCGACCGCGCCGGCTGAGCAGAAACGCGTCGAACGCCAGAAGCTCGAGAGCATGCTCGCCTACTGCGAATCGTCCAGATGCCGCCGGGTAATCCTGCTCAACTATTTCGGCGAGCAAGCGGTGCCCTGTGGCAACTGCGATGTCTGTGTCGATCCGCCGGTGGTCTGGGACGGCACGGTGGCGGCGCAGAAGGCGCTATCCGCCGCCTTGCGAACCGGCCAGCGCTTCGGTGCCGGCCACCTGATCGATATCTTGCGCGGCAAGACGACGGAGAAAGTGCAGCAGTTTGGCCACCACCGGCTGCCGACCTTCGGGGTCGGCGTCGACATCGACGATCGCGGCTGGCGCTCGGTTTTCCGGCAGCTCCTCGCCGGCGGCCTGCTCGACGCCGACGCCAGCGCCTACGGGGCGCTGAAGCTGACCGACGCTGCACGGCCAGTGCTCAAGGGCGAAACCCGGCTGCCGCTCCGACGCCAGGTCGACGCGCCGAAAAGCAAAGCGAGCAGGAGCAAAGTGGTGACCGCCAGCGTAGCCGGCGATTCACCGCTGGTCGCCAGCTTGCGTAACTGGCGTCTGGAGCAGGCACGCGAGCAAAGCGTTCCGGCGTACGTCATCCTGCATGACCGGACGCTGTGCGAGATTGCCGCCTTGCGCCCCGCTTCACCGCAGGCGCTGCTCGCCGTTCCGGGCATCGGCGTCGCCAAGGCGCAGCGCTATGGCGAGGCCTTGCTGGCGATCGTCGCGCGCGGCGGCTGATCGCGCGTTTCAGGACAGCGGCGCAGAAGCCGCAGAAGCCGGAGCAGGGTAGGGACAGAGCGTGTCGAGGGCGACGCTGTTCCCGGAAGGCTGCACGATGCGTACGTGCTCGCGACGCAGTTCGCGCGCCTGCCGCAGACCGCAGGAGTGGGCGATCATCGCCACCTCCTTGTTCATGTTCCGGCAGTACGAGGCAACGCGCGCGGCCTTGTCTTCGACCACCAGGCCGCGTTGCAGGCGCGGGTCGTGCGTCGTGACGCCGGTCGGGCAGGTATTGGTGTGGCAGCGCAAGGCCTGGATGCAACCCAACGAGAACATGAAGCCGCGCGCCGTATTGACGAAGTCGGCTCCCGCCGACAGCGCCCAGGCGACCCGCGCCGGCGTCACCAGTTGGCCGGCGGCGATCAGCCTGATCCGGTCTTTCAGGCCGCTGGCCAGCAGTGCATCGGCGACCAGCGGCAGCGCTTCGTCGATCGACATCGCCATGTGATCGGCGAGCGCCTGCGGCGCCGCCCCGCTGCCGCCCTCGCCGCCATCGAGGGTCAGGAAGTCGGGTGCCGCCTGCAGCCCACGGCGCGCCACGGCCTCGGTCAGCTGGTCGATGAAGCGGCGCCCGCCGATCGCCGTCTTGACGCCGACCGGTTTGCCGGTCAGCGCGCGAACGTGCTCGACGCGGTCAAGCAAGTCGTCGATGTTGGCGATCTCCAGGTGCCGGTTGGGGCTCAATGAGTCGCGGCCCTCGGCGATGCCACGAATGCGCGCAATTTCGGGCGTCACCTTGTTGCCGGGCAGGACGCCGCCCTTGCCCGGTTTGGCTCCTTGCGACAGCTTGATCTCGAAAGCGCGCACGGTCTGGTGCGCGGCGACTGCGCGCAGCTTCTCGTCCGACAGTTGGCCGGCTTCGTCGCGCACGCCGTACTTCGCCGTGCCGATCTGGAAGATGATGTCGCAGCCGCCCTCCAGATGGTGGGGCGACAGGCCGCCCTCGCCGGTATCCAGCCAGCAGCCCGCCGCCGCGGCACCGCGCGACAGGGCACGCACCGCGGGTTTCGAAATGGCGCCGAAACTCATCGCGCTGATGTTGACCAGCGACTTGCCGACGAATGGCGTCGCACAGTAGCCCTCGCCGATGATCACCGCTGGCGCGTCCTGCTGTTCTTCCTCAAGGCCCGGGAACGGCGCATTGACGAAAACCAGCGCACCGGGCTGGTGCATCGGATAGGTCGACCCGAAGCCGATAATCCCGCCTTCGTTCTTGGCCATGCGGTAGACCCAGCTGCGTGTCGCCCGGTCGAAGGGCCTTTCGTCGCGGTCGCCGAGAAAGAAATATTGCCGGAAGTACTCGCCAAGCTTCTCGAAAAAATAACGTAGGTGGCCGACCAGCGGAAAGTTCCGCAATACGGCATGCTTCTCCTGCGTCACGTCCTGCACGTACAGAAACAGCAGCGCCCCGGCGACCGAAATGGCCAGCAATACACCCAGGCCAGCAAGCAAGACGTCCAGCATTGGTGTTTCCCTTCGATGATAAAATTGACCGCTCAAGTTGTCAGTTTACGGGAATTCGCATGCCCTTTGCTGCTCTGCTCGAAGCCGAAATCGAGCGCAACGTCGTGGCCGCGCTGGCCGAGGATGTCGGTAGCGGTGACCTTACCGCGCAATTGGTTCCGGCGACGGTGCGCAGTCGCGCCACCGTCGTCGCCCGTGAGAACGCCATTCTTTGTGGTAGCGCGTGGTTCACTCGCTGCTTCACGGCGCTAGATGCGGCGGTCGTCATTGACTGGCAGGCACAGGACGGACAGCGCGTCGGCCCTGATCAAGTCCTCTGCGAAATCGAGGGGCCCGCGCGTGCGCTGCTCACCGGCGAACGCAGCGCGCTCAACTTCCTGCAGTTGCTGTCAGGTGTCGCCAGCAGGGCGCGGCAATACGCCGATCTGGTCGCTGGCACGCGGGCGCAGGTGGTCGATACGCGCAAGACTATTCCCGGCCTGCGGCTGGCGCAAAAGTATGCGGTCCGCTGCGGTGGTGGTGGCAACCATCGACTCGGTCTTTACGATGGCATTCTGATCAAGGAGAACCACATTCACGCCGCCGGCAGCATCGCGGCTGCGCTGCTGGCCGCAACGCAGGTTGCCGAGCGCGCGGGCGGTCGCTGTCAGTTCATTCAGATCGAGGTCGAAACGCTGGCCGAGCTGCGGCAGGCTCTGGATGCCGGCGCGAAAATGATTCTGCTCGATAACCTGAGTCTTCAGCAGTTGCGCGAGGCAGTGGCGATCAACTTGGGTCGAGCCGCTCTCGAGGCTTCTGGCAACGTTAATCTCGACACCGTGCGCGGTATTGCCGAGACTGGCGTTGACCGGATTTCGATTGGCGGCTTGACCAAGGACGTACGTGCACTCGATCTGTCAATGCGCTTCCAGGGTTAGCCGCCTGGCGGACGGACGCCAGCCAAGCCGGCGCATTCTACAATGCGGAACAGGGAGTTCCGAGGCCATTGCTTTTCCGGCCTTGTCGAGGGTTTCCCCCCTTGTTTCACCTGTTGTGGGGGGAATGCGGCCATGCGCTTCAGATTCCACGCCGGCCAGACCGCCGTCCACCCGCCGGTGGCCTTCTTCAACCCGCGACGCGAGAGGTGGCGAAAGCCCATCACCGATTTGATGATTCCGAACACCGGTTCGATCATCTGCTTGCGCAACGCGTAGCGCGCTCGTGCAGCCTTGGTCTTCAGGCGATGGGGCATCGCCTGCATTGGCGCGATGTCTCCGGGCAAGGGTGCCGGCTCGCCGTTGCGCTCCCGCCTGGGTGTCGTACGCCTGTTCGAGGCTGCCACGGACAGCCGGCATGATGCGACTCTTGGTCCGTCAGATTGATCTGATCCGGTGGCACGCTGTCGAGCCGCGCCCGGCGTATTTCCGCGTCAGCTTGGAAAGATCAAACCGGTCGATCTTCTCAATAATGAATCGGGCCAACCGATCGTCGTTAAGCCAATCATCTACCGACGGAGGTAGCAGACAGTCGGTCTTGCGACAAGCGAATCAGGAGCGAGTTGGCTCCTTGAGCGACTTCGCCGTAGCGCCAGAAACTCGAAACCCCGGTGCGCGTGGGCGACCACCGACAGACGATCTCGACGGTTGCCGGATGCTTGAACCATCGATCATTTCGCCAGCTCTTGCCGAGTACCGGGAAGCTCTGATCGCAGTGCTGCGGCTCATTCCGGCGGAAGTGACCGAGACGTAATGTTGCGGTCACGCGCCTGTGAGGATCCGGCTGGCACCATGGCGGCAAGCGCAAATCCCGATCCAGCAGACGTTGGCGAAGACGCCTCCAACGGGGCAAGTTTCACCCTTTCCTGGACCAGCCTCCGGCGGTCGGAGGCGTCGGCCGGGTGTGTGACAGGAGATCTGTCGTGAAGGTTAATGAGTCGGTGAGCCAGCCGGGCGTCGCCCCGGATACCGATCGCTATTACCCGCGTATCGGCCTGCTCATTCCAGCCAGGGACGCCGGCGATGGCTGTCGCCATTGCAAGCAGCATGCAGACGTGGGTCGCCTGCACTTTCTCTTGCGCAGCAAGAGCCGGGACTCCAAGTCGACGAAAGATGGCCCAGATCTTCGGCATGTCCGACTGCACCCTCACGCCATGCCCGATAGTCCGCGAGATCGCCCAGCGGCGCATCGTCGACACCCGCGAACGGCTGGCCAAGATGCAGGCGCTGGCACGATGGGCAGAAATGCCCGACGGCGAGCTTGACCGCCACGCTCTATGGGCGTTGATCGATGCGACTGGCGACAAATCTCAACGCCCCGCAGACGCCTGACCTGCGTCTGGCTACCAGCACCAGGCTGGGTATCCGAGAGCATGTATGGAAGGTGGTTCGATCTGCGCGTCGGCCAAGCATTCCCAGGCGGAAGCGAAGCTCGGAGAGATGCCCGCGCGCGAATATGGCACCACTCTGCTGCGATGCGCAGCATCGGCAATGAAAGCGATCGACTCGCCGAGGAGAAGACTGTGAGTACGCACGACCATACCGACAACCGCAGATCATCTGCCGACGGCAGCAGGCGACATTTTTGGTGGGTGTTTGGCGGCTTTGCCGCCTTATCGCTGATTCTGCTCGCCGTCGAGCACCGTACCCACCTGCTCAGCTGGTTGCCGCCCTGGTGGCCCTGGCTGTTCCTGCTCGCCTGTCCGCTAATGCACGTCTTCATGCACGGCAGTCACAACGCTCAAGGCGGCACATCGAACAAGGTCGACGACAAATGAGCGACTCGTCCCCAGCCTACGGCCTGTGGTCGCTGGTAATCATCAACTCTGCCGTATTCATTTTCTTCGCCTTCAGCTTCTTCACCCCGAACGGCAAGCGCGACTGGCGCACCCTGGGCATGTTTTCGGCATTCGTCGTCGCGCTGTTCACCGAGATGTACGGTTTCCCGCTAACCATTTACCTGCTCTCCGGATGGCTGGCGCGGCAGTTTCCCGGTGTTGATTTCCTCGGGCACGATAGCGGCCACCTGCTGGAACTGATGTTCGGCTGGCGTTCGAACCCGCATTTCGGACCGTTTCACCTGCTCTCGACGGTCTTAATTGGCGGCGGGTTCTGGCTGCTGTCGGCAGCGTGGCGCGTACTCTACGCGGCGCAGGCGAGCGGCATCCTGGCCGCGGCCGGACCCTATGCGCGGCTGCGCCATCCGCAGTACGTCGGATTCATTCTGATCATGGTGGGATTTCTGTTGCAGTGGCCGACGCTGATCACCTTGACGATGTTCCCGATCATGGTTGCGGTCTACGTACGCCTCGCACGCCGCGAGGAGCGCGAATCCGCAGCACGCTTTGGTGAAGCATGGGTGTCTTACGCACGGCGCACGCCGGCCTTTTGGCCGCACTGGGCGGCCGTCGTTTCAAGGGCCGCAGCAGTGAGTTGGAAAGACGAGGAACGTCCATGACGCGTGCCGCGAACCTCGTGTTGGGGGCGCTGGGCGTTGTTGTGGCGGTGGCCGGGGTAGCCACTGCGGCGGGCGAATCGACCTATCAGTCCGGTTGCGTCGCTTGCCATGGTGCGGATGGAGCCGGCGTGCTGCCCGGCGTTCCCGGTCTGACTGCCACGGATGGCCCACTGGCGCTCGCTGATGAGGTACTGGTCAAGCGTACCGCCGAAGGCTTTCAGAGCCCCGGGGCACCGATGGCAATGCCACTGCGGGGCGGCAACCCGGGTTTGAGCGACGAGGACATCAGGGCCGTCGTGCCCTGCATGCGCCAGGAATTCGGCATCCGATGTCAAGGCGAGCGCTCGGACGCTATGACCAGGCGCACCAAGGCGTCACCAAATCTACTCTTGCAGGAAAGCATATCAACATGAAACTCACCTGGAGGCTGGCCGAGACAGCCATGGCCATGGCCCTCTCGGCACAGCCCGCCTGGGCCGGCCTGACCGTCTTCATTCCGCCCGGTTCGGCCAACAAGGTCATCGCCGTCGACGCCGCGAGCAATCGCATCACCGCCAGGCTCTACGTTTCAAGCCGCAAGGAACCCATGATCTCGGTCGGAGACCAAGCCTCGCTGGGACTGCTGGACCCCATCCAGCTTCCCGGCGGCGAAGGCCATCAGTTGGCAATCGTGCCGTGAAAGAACGAGCTTGACCTGTGAGCGACACACAGGTCGACACTGACCGCCGGACTACCTGAAAGGGACGCCATGGACACCAACACACGGTCGAGCGAGCACGACCATCGTCATCACCAGCCCGAACGTTCTAACGCCACGCACGGCTTGCACCAACCTCATGATGTCACCGGCGCCACGACGGTAGCGGATCCGGTCTGCGGCATGTCGGTCACGCTTGGCGCGGGCAAGCCGAGCTTCGAGTACGGCAGGAAGACCTGGCACTTCTGCTCGCAGAAATGCCGCGACAAGTTTGCGGCGGACCCGGCGCGTTACTTGACCGGCGCGCACGAGAAGCAAGCGGAGCAAGCGCCCCCAGCACCCGCCGGCACGCAATACACCTGCCCGATGCACCCGGAAGTCCTCCGCGACGCCCCAGGGGATTGCCCGAAATGCGGCATGGCGCTGGAGCCGATGGGCGTCCCTAGCGGCGACGAAGGCACCAACCCCGAGTTGGTCGACTTCAGGCGCCGATTCTGGATCGGTGCCGTGTTGACCGTACCGTTGCTGGTGCTGACCATGGGGCCCTTCCTCGGTCTGGGCTTCGTGCGCGATCTGCTCGGCGAGCGCACGGCGCAATGGGTCGAGCTGGTGCTGGGTACGCCGGTGGTGCTCTGGGCGGGCTGGCCGTTCTTCGTTCGCGGCATCAAGTCCGTCGTCAATCGCAGCCTGAACATGTTCACGCTGATCGGCCTCGGTGTTGGCTCGGCGTATCTCTTCAGCATCGTTGCGGTCCTGTTTCCGGGCTTGTTCCCGGACGGCTTCCGCGACGCGCAGGGGCAGGTCGGTGTCTATTTCGAGGCCGGCGCAGTGATCGTCGTCCTGGTCCTGCTCGGCCAGGTGATGGAACTCGGTGCGCGTGAGCGCACCGGTTCCGCGATCCGCGCGCTGCTCGACCTCGCCGCCAAGACGGCGCGCGTGATTCGTGCCGACGGGCGCGAGGAAGAGATACCCCTTGAGGAGGTTGTTGTCGGCGACCGCGTGCGTGTGCGCCCCGGCGATAAGGTGCCGGTCGACGGTGTCGTGCGCGAAGGCCACTCGTCGATCGACGAGTCGATAATCTCGGGCGAGCCGGTGCCCGTGGAAAAAGCCGTTGGCGACAAGGTAACCGGGGCGACGATCAACGGTACCGGCTCACTGATCATGGAAGCGCAGCGGGTCGGAGGCGACACCGTGCTCAGCCAGATCGTCGACATGGTTGCCAGCGCGCAGCGCTCGCGCGCACCGATTCAGAAGCTCGCCGACTCCGTTGCCGGCAAGTTCGTTCCCGCGGTGATCGGCATCGCCATCCTGGCGTTCATCGCCTGGGCGATCTTGGGACCAGCGCCGGCGCTTTCATACGCGCTGGTGTCGGCGGTGGCCGTGCTGATCATCGCCTGCCCGTGCGCGCTGGGCCTGGCGACGCCGATGTCGATCATGACCGCGACCGGGCGGGGCGCGCAGGCCGGCGTCCTGATCAAGAACGCCGAGGCGCTGGAGCGCTTCGCCCAGGTCGACACGCTGATCGTCGACAAGACCGGCACTCTGACCGTCGGCAAACCGAAGCTGGTCGCGGTGCTGCCCGCTGCCGGGCACGAGGAGGCCGAGGTCTTGCGCCTTGCCGCCAGCCTCGAACGCGGCTCCGAACACCCGCTCGCTGAGGCGATCGTCAATGGCGCCGAAGAGCGTGGCGTCGAACTGGCCAGCGCCGACGAATTCGAGGCGCTCACCGGCAGGGGCGTCAAGGGCGTGGTCGATGGCCAGGCCGTAGCGCTCGGCAATGCCGCACTGCTCGCCGAACTGGGCCTCGATGGCGGTGCGTCGAGTGCGTTCGTCGAGGCGGCGAACGCCCGCCGTGACCAAGGTGAAACGGTGATGTTCGTCATCATCGGCAGAGAGATCGCCGGCCTGGTGAGCGCCGCCGATCCGGTCAAGGAGACGACGCTCGAGGCGCTCAGGGCGCTGCACGCCGAGGGCCTGAAGATCATCATGGCCACCGGCGACAACGAACGCACGGCGCGTGCCGTCGCGGGCCGCCTGGGCATCGACGAAATCCGTGCCGACGTACTGCCCGCGGACAAGGCGCGAATCATCAAGGAGTTGCAGGCCAAGGGCCGCAAGGTGGCGATGGCTGGCGACGGCGTCAACGATGCGCCTGCGCTGGCGCAGGCCGACGTCGGCATCGCCATGGGCACCGGCGCCGACGTGGCGATCGAGAGCGCCGGCTTCACGCTGGTGAAGGGTGACCTCAACGGCATCGTGCGCGCACGACGTCTGGCGCGCGCGACGATGCGCAACATCAGGCAGAACCTGTTCTTCGCGCTGGTGTACAACGCCGCCGGGGTGCCGGTAGCCGCGGGTGTCCTGTATCCCGTCCTGGGCATTCTCGTCTCCCCGATCTTTGCCGCAGCGGCGATGAGCCTGTCGTCGATTTCGGTGATCAGCAACGCCTTGCGGCTGCGCAGCGTGCGCATCTAGCAGCCTGTCGGACGTGAGGCCGGCCAAGCCGGCGCATTTCACAATGCGGACCATGGAATTCCCTTGGCATTGTTTTCCCGGATTTTCCGAGGGTTTCCCTCTCATTTTCACTGCTGAGGACGCAAGACGGCCAGGCGTTTCAAATTCCACGCCAGGCAGACCAACGTCCTCTCGCCGGTGACCTTCTTCAACCCGCGCAGGGAGAAGCCGCGAAAGCCCATCACCGACTTGATGATCTCGAACACCGGATCGATCGTCTGCTTGCGCAGCGCGCTCGTGCCGCATGGCGTGGCATCGCCGGGCAGTGGCGCCGGTTTGCTGCGGCGCTCCTGTCAGTTCGGGTGGTGCCCGTCGCGTTCACGATCTGCAGAAACAGGTCGCTGAGTTCCTCAAGGAAACGCCGGCGGGAGGTGGCCAGGCTGTCGTGATCGGGGTGGTGGTTGCGTGAGCAGAAAGGGTCCATTGTCGTGAGGGTTGAGCAACCGGTCGATTACCTCGAATTCAACAATGAGTCGGGCCAAGTGATCATCGTTCAGCCAATCATCCACCGACGGCGGTAGCAGATCGTCGGTCCTGCAGTCAGCGACGATGAAGTTGGACATGCGACGACCCGGTTGCGCGAAGAGTCAAGAGTTCATCAGATTCGGCTCAAGGCACAGGGAATGTCCCACAGGGTGCTACAACGTTGCGCTCCATTAGGCTCGCGTGTGCCGGGGCGATGGCGGCCGGCGAATGCGTTATATAATCCGCAGCGGGCAATGCGAAGCGGGCTGGTACTCACGGTCTGCGCAGGAAGATAAAGGGGAGTTCGGATGCTATTTGCGCTGTTCTACGTGTTGGCTATCACGATTCTGATCATGCACTTCACCGGCTTCCTGGCGCGCCATAATCTTGAGTGGCTGGTGCTGGTTCTCGCCGCCGCCGTCTTCCCCGCCGTGATCTACCTCTAGCAGCCCGCGTCGCTTCCGTACCTGCCTGCGCCCGCCGCCTTTACTCCCGCTTCTACAGTCGTTTCCACACCTCCTTCTTGCCAGCCGGGGCTGGCCGCTGCCCTTGGCAGCTGCCGGCGAGACCAGGCAAAGGCAACCACAAAGGCGACTTCGGCGCCCTTCTGTTACTTCTTTCTGCCCCCGCCCCGTCACTTTCGCTACCCGTCTGATCAGCGCAGCTCTCGCTCGATGATCTGCTTTACCGCGTCGACATCGACGTCGATCACCTCGACTCGTTGCGGCAGGTCTTCGATGCCCTGCAGACCGGCCGGCCGCTGGGGTTTGCGGCCAAGGGCCTCGACGATCGTTGCTTCGAACTTGGCCGGCAAGGCGGTCTCAAGGACGATCATCGGCATATCGGGGGTGCGCAACTCGCTGCCGACCTTGAGTCCGTCGGCGGTGTGCGTGTCGACCATCACGCCCCAGCTTGCGAAGGCATGGCGGATCGTCGCCAGGCGGTCGGCGTGCGTACTGCTGCCGGAGACGAAGCCGAAGTCCGGCAAGCTGGCGAAGTACGGTGTGCCGGACAGATCGAAGCCGTGGCCGGCATCGACCCCGGCCCACAACTCGCGAATCATGGCCGGATCGCGTCCCAGCAGGTCGAAGACAAACCTTTCGAAATTGGACGCCTTGGAAATGTCCATCGACGGACTCGAGGTGGCATGCGTTTCACTGGTGGCACGCGGGCGATAGACGCCGGTGCGGAAGAACTCGTCGAGTACGTCATTCTCGTTGGTCGCCA
>DPSD01000184.1:17921-18405 GCA_003538495.1 Accumulibacter sp. | reverse complement strand
AGAACCAGTCGGCCGATCGGCAAACCCATCATGCGCGCAATGTGGCCGGCGCAGATATTGCCGAAGTTGCCTGAAGGGACGGCAAAAGCAACCCGCTGATCGTTGCCGCCGGTGGCGGCAAAATAGCCTTTGAAATAGTAGACCAGCTGCGCGGCGACACGCGCCCAGTTGATCGAGTTGACCGCGCCGATCTTGTACCTGGCCTTGAAAGCGTGGTCGCTGGATACCGCCTTGACGACGTCCTGAGCGTCGTCGAAGGTGCCGCGCACGGCAATGTTGTGGATATTCTCATCCTGCAGCGAATACATTTGTGCCCGCTGAAACGCGCTCATCCGCTGGTGCGGCGAAAGCATGAAGACGTGCACCCCGGCCTTCCCGCGCATCGCGTATTCGGCCGACGAGCCGGTATCCCCCGAGGTCGCGCCGAGGATGTTGATCTGCTCGCCGCGTCTGGCCAGGACATACTCGAAGAGGTTGCCAAGCA
>DPSD01000184.1:16318-17564 GCA_003538495.1 Accumulibacter sp. | reverse complement strand
CCACGGGCGGCGTTCGGCCGCTCCAGCCAGCGTAGGGGAGTGATTTCGCTGGCCTGGGTTTCGCTGCGGCCGTTGCAGTACACCCGTGGGGCGTAAGTCCTCGTCACCAGGGCTTTCAGATCCGCTGGCGGGATGTCGTCGATGAACTTCGCGAGGACGGCGAAAGCCAGGTCGGCGTACGATAGTCGCCGCCATTGATCGAGTTCGGCCGCGTCGACCTGTGGGTACGACTCCGGGAGGTAAAGACCGCCGTCCGGTGCCAGCCCGCCCAGCAGAATTTCGGTGAAGGTCGGTCCTGCCGAATCCCGTGAGCTGGATGTGGAACCGCGAGTCGAGAGGTAGCGCATGGGGAGGACCGTAAGGGTGACGCAGGGAACTGCCGACAAGCCGGCAGTCTAACATGCTCTCGCCACTGCACTGGCGCGGCTGTGGGTCGTGGCGGCGCTCCGGGCTCTCCTGCAGGCCAACCCTCAGCCGGTAACGACGCAGTTCTTGCCTGCGCGCTTGGCAGCGTAGGTCGCCGCGTCAGCGCGAAGAATCGACTCTTGCACCGATTCCGCTGCTTCCTTAACCACCACGCCGGCGCTGAAGGTGACCAGAATGTCCCTGCCGGGCATCGCGTTTGTGGCGAACTGGCGCTGGAAGCGGGAAATTGCCGCGACCGCTTCGTTGAGCGCGGTTTCCGGCAGAAGCACGACGAATTCCTCACCGCCGAAACGGCACAGGACGTCCGACGGACGCAGCGCCGCGCGCAAGGCCTTGACCAGATGGACCAGTGCTTCGTCACCCACCTGATGCCCCAGGCTGTCGTTCAGACGTTTGAAGTCGTCGAGATCGATCAGCGCGATAGCCAGGTGGCTGCCCTTGCGACGTGAGCGCGCCAGTTCGCGCTGGTACGCTTCCTCAAAGCCGCGGCGGTTGAGGGCACCGGTCAAGGCGTCGGTGAAAGCGGCCTGACGGGCCTCGGCCAGCGCCCGCTCGAGTTCGTCAATACGCGCTTCGGCCGCCAGCAGTTGGCGGGTGGTCGTCGCTGGGCTGCTCTGACCATCGGTACGCTGGATTGGCGAGCGATGGGCGCGGCCGCTTGCCGTCGGCGGAACCACGTGCTGGTGGGTAGGCAGGGGCATCGCGGCAAATGCCGGCAGCCGGTTTGGCCGGCGTGACGCATGCCGGGACGACTGAACAAGGGGCGACTGGTCGTGTTTGTACATCGTGCCAACTCCGTCAGGGGGCCGCTGTGCGCCGG
>DPSD01000184.1:0-16059 GCA_003538495.1 Accumulibacter sp. | reverse complement strand
GTGCGCCGGCCATATGCCATGCAACGGAGGAATTTCGCAGATCTTGAGACTTATTTCACAGATATCTTGTAACTATATGTTTATGAGCATAAATCATCATGACCGGCGGCTTTCTCTGGCAAGCAGTAGCGAACGAATCAGGGTAATCACGAAGGACAGCATGGCCACTGCGGCCAACCACAACCCGTCGCTGATCCCGAGCAGCAGCAAGACGCCGCCGACCATCAACAGGAGCGAGCGCAGAACGCCTCCGTCACGCAGGGCGTTCTGCATTCGGTCACGCGCTGGCGTGCGTTTGCCGGGGCGGTACCAGACGGGCAGCAGCTGCGACAGCGCACCGCTGACCAGCGGCAACAGGAAAACGACCACGAACGCCGGCACGGCGTCGCGGCCTTCGAGCACGCCCAGAGCGTGGGCGGCGCCCAAGAAGAGGACCAGCAGCAAGCCGGCCAGCGCCGCGGTCAGCGACGCTGCGGCGCCATCCAGCAGCAGCTTTCGCCAGCCATAGCGCTGCAGCCACGAGAGACCGGTCCTGAGCGTCACGGCCAGCAACATCAGCGCGCCGGCAAGAGCCAGCGGGAGCCAGAAAGCGGCGCCGACAGCCACCGCCAGCACCCCGCCCGCAGCCAGCGCCAGCTGGCTGCGCAGCCGCTCCGCGGCGCTGGCGTCAGGATCCCGCAACACGGTTGGCAGCAGCACCTGCAGCGTGCCGAGGGCACTCAGGCCGATGAAGCCCAGGGTATTCAGATGCAGGTGCAGCAGGCGCAGTGCCGGCCTCAGGTCCGGCCACCAACTCATCGCCGGGACCAGCAGCATGGCCGTCGCCAGGAAGACCATCGCCAGCAGGTACCAGCGCCAGCCGGGATGCGGTCGCCCGATCGTCGCTCGGGCGCGGAGGGTCAGCCATCCGGTGAACACCAGTGTCAGCAGCAGGGTGCTGCCGGCCGCCGCGTGCAAGGCGCGCTCGGGCGCCTCACCGATGAAGGCGAGAAATACCAGCAAGCCGGTCAACTGCAGCAGCAGCGGTGTCAGTAGCAGGGTGCGGCCGGCGCTGCGGCTGCGCGTCAGGACCGGAACGAAATGGCTGATCGCGGCGAAGATCAAGGGCACGATGGCGACCGCGAAGACCAGATGGGCGACCGCCAGCGCCGACGTACCGCCGGAATGCAGCAGCAGCAGCGCCGCCAGGAAAACCGCGACTGCAGAACAGCCCAGATAGATCAGCACGCCTGACCCTGAACCAGGAATTTTCGCGGCCGGTCGGCGCCGGTCTGGCGCTGACGGCCTACCCGATCGCTGATCGGCGTCGCCCCGGCGTCACCCCCCGGGGCGCCGGCGTCAGGCTTTTCTGGCGAAGTCGATGACAATGGCGCCGGCTTCGCGCTGCACATAGCGGATCGCCAGCGCGTCGCCGTAACGGCTCTGCAACTGGGCGAGCAGGGGCAGCGGATCGTGGTCGTTGCAGAAGCGCATGGTTTCCCCGGGGAGCAGCGCGTCGAGTGCGCCAAAGATCGCCGCGTGGCGAAAACGCTTGGCGACGCCGCGGGCGTCGAAAGGATAGATGGCTTCCACAGTAGGCTGATCACAGGCGTGCATGGCGGTCTCCGCAAGAAAAAGGGGTAGGGGTGTTTGCGACCAGCGGATTCTCCGACGCCTGATCGCTGTTGTCTTTGATCTGGGCAGGCAATACCCGTGCGTATGGAGCGGGCGTCAGTGGTGCTCGCAGCGCTGTCGGACGCGCTGACCGATAACCGGTGGTCGGCCGCCGGCCGCTGCGCCACGCCGGGCAATGCTTCCTTGAGGGCCTGAGAGCTCTTTCAGCGCAGCTGCCGTTTCCACGATAATCGCCGGCATGCGCCGCTATCTCGCCAAGTACCTTCCCGACCAGGAGACCATTCGTCGCAACGCGTGGCTGCGGCCGTTCCAGTCCGCGCTGCTGCATCCACGACTGTGGCACCTCAATCGCCACTCGGCTGCCGGGGCAGTGGCCGCCGGGCTGTTCTGCGGGCTGATTCCGGGGCCGCTGCAAGTGATCGGCGCGGCGCTCGCCGCCCTGACCTTCCGCGTCAATCTGCCGCTGGCGCTGCTGGTGACGCTGTACACCAACCCCTTGACGATCGTGCCCTTATACCTGCTGGCGTATCAGCTGGGTCGCCTGCTGACCGGTGACAGCGCCGCCTTCGCCGCCCCGCCCGAGTTCAGTGCCGCCGCGTTCGTCGGCTGGACCGAAGCGATGCAGGCCTGGATGCTGGTCGTTGCCAAGCCGCTGGCTCTGGGCCTGATTGCTCTCGCCTGCGGCCTGGCCGTGGCCGGCTACCTGGCGACGCGGGCCGCCTGGCGTCTGTACCTGATCCACCGCTGGCGACGCCGTCGACAGCGCTCCTGAACGCGGGCTGTTGCCGGGACGCTGTGCTTGCAGCAGAGGCGCGCCGCGCCGGCAAGGGCGTCCCACTGCCCGGGCTGGCGGCGAACGGGTCTTGCCGGATGGCCGCCAGCAACCGATACTCGGGGCATGCTGACGGAAATCGGTGTTCACCGCACCGTGCTTCGGTGGTCAGGACTGCAAGGAGGGATCGATGACGAAAGCGGCGAGAGCGAGATTCAGCTGGGAAGATCCACTGCTGCTCGAGGCGCAGCTGACCGAGGACGAGCGGCTGTTGCGCGACGCGGCGCGCGACTATTGCCAGGGCAACCTGCTGCCGCGCGTACAGGATGCCTTTCGTCACGAGCGGACCGATCCGGCCATTTTCCGCGAGATGGGCGAGATCGGTCTGCTTGGCGCGACGATTCCGCCCGAGTACGGCGGCGCCGGGGTGAACTACGTCAGCTACGGGCTGGTCGCGCGCGAGGTCGAACGCGTCGATTCGGGCTATCGCTCGATGATGAGCGTTCAGTCGTCGCTGGTGATGCTGCCGATTTTCGCTTTCGGAACCGAGGAGCAGAAGCGCAGGTACCTGCCGCGCCTGGCGACCGGCGAATGGATCGGCTGTTTCGGACTGACCGAGCCCAACCACGGCTCCGATCCTGGCAGCATGGTGAGCCGCGCGCGGCGGGCCGACGGCGGCTACCGGCTGTCGGGCAGCAAGATGTGGATCACCAATTCGCCGATCGCCGACGTGTTCATCGTCTGGGCCAAGGACGACGTCGGCGCGATCCGCGGCTTCGTTCTCGACAAGGGGATGAAGGGACTGTCGGCGCCGGCGATTCATGGCAAGGTCGGCTTGCGTACCTCGGTCACCGGCGAGATCGTGATGGACGAGGTGTTCGTTCCCGAGGCAAACGCCTTCCCGGACGTCAGAGGTCTCAAGGGACCGTTCACCTGCCTCGATTCGGCGCGCTACGGCATCTCCTGGGGAGCGCTCGGTGCCGCCGAGTATTGCTGGCACGCGGCGCGCCAGTACACCCTCGATCGCCATCAATTCGGCCGTCCGCTGGGGGCCACCCAGTTGATCCAGAAGAAGTTGGCCGACATGCAGACCGAAATCACGCTCGCTCTGCAAGGCTGCCTGCGCCTCGGGCGGATGAAGGACGAAGGCAGCGCGACGCCGGAAATCACTTCGATGATGAAACGCAATTCCTGCGGCAAGTCGCTCGACATTGCCCGCATGGCCCGCGACATGCTGGGCGGCAACGGCATTTCGGACGAGTTCGGCGTCATCCGCCACATGGTAAATCTCGAAGTGGTCAACACCTACGAAGGGACGCACGACGTGCATGCCCTGATCCTCGGCCGGGCGCAGACCGGCATCGCAGCCTTCTGAAAAGGCCGACGCCTCTGTCGGCAAGGGCGGCCAGCAGCGGTGGCGCGCTGGCGCACCTGCGCGTCCTCGACCTGTCGCGGGTCCTCGCCGGACCATGGGCCAGCCAGTTGCTGGCCGACCTCGGCGCCGAGGTGATCAAGGTCGAGCGCCCCGGCGTCGGTGACGACACCCGCAGCTGGGGGCCGCCCTGGATGGCCGACGGCGAAGGCCAGCCGACGCGTGAAGCGGCGTATTTCCTGTGCACCAACCGCAACAAACTGTCGCTGACGGTCGACATCACGCGCCCCGAGGGGCAGGCGATCGTTCGCCAGCTGGCTCGCGACGCTGACGTGCTGATCGAAAACTTCAAGCTCGGTGGCCTAGCGGCCTACGGTCTCGACTACCCGAGCCTGCGGGTGCTCAATCCGCAGCTCGTCTATTGCTCGATCACCGGTTTCGGCCAGACCGGGCCCTACGCCGCGCGCGCCGGTTACGACTTTCTGATCCAGGGCATGGGCGGTCTGATGAGCGTCACCGGAACGCCGGATGGCGAGCCCGGCGCCGGGCCGCAGAAGGTCGGCGTCGCGCTGACCGACATCCTGACCGGCCTCTACGCCGGCAACGCGATTCTTGCCGCACTGGCGCACCGCGACCGGGATGGTTTGCGCAGCGGCGAGGGCCAGCACATCGACCTGGCGCTACTCGACGTTCAGATCGCCTGCCTGGCCAACCAGACGATGAACTACCTGGTTTCCGGGATGGCGCCAAAGCGGATGGGCAACGCCCACCCCAATATCGTTCCGTATCAGGATTTTCCGACCGCCGACGGCGACATGATCCTGGCGATCGGCAACGACGGCCAGTTCGCGCGCTTCTGCACGGTTGCCGGACACCCGGAATGGGCCATGGACGAGCGCTTCACGAGCAACGCGACGCGGGTCAGGAACCGCCAGCAACTGATCCCGCTGCTGCGGCAATGCACCGTGCTGCGCAGCACTGCCGAGTGGATCGCCGCGCTTGAGGAGGCCGCGGTGCCTTGCGGTCCGATCAACGACCTGGCCGATGTTTTTGCCGACCCGCAGGTGCAGGCACGCGCGATGCGCTTCGACTTGCCGCACGCCAGCGGTGGCCGCGCACCGCAGGTCGCCAATCCGATCAATCTGTCGGCGACGCCGGTCGACTACCGCAAGGCGCCGCCAGCGCTTGGCGAGGACACCGACGCCGTGTTGCGCGCCCTCGCTTACAGTGAAGCGCGGATCGCGGCACTCAGGCAAGCAGGCGTTGTCTAGAAGACGCCACGCCAAGCACCACCCGCCAACACCAATGAAGCAAGAAACCACAGGAGACAAGCAATAATGGACCGATCACTACGCCACGCCCTGCTGGCCACCGCGGCTGCCGCCTGTTTCTCGGTATCGGCGCACGCCGCCGAGTTCGTGAATGTCCTGACCGGAGGCACCAGCGGCGTCTACTATCCGCTCGGCGTTGCGCTCTCGCAGATCTACGGCAAGGCGCTGCCCGACGCCAAGATCTCGGTGCAGGCGACCAAGGCCAGCGCCGAGAATCTCAACCTGCTGCAGGCCGGGCGTGGCGAAATCGCCTTCACCCTCGGCGACGCCCTGAGCGAAGCGTGGAAGGGCAACGAGGAAGCCGGCTTCAAGACGCCGCTCAAGAAGCTGCGCACGGTCGCCGCGATCTACCCCAACTACATCCAGATCGTCGCCAGCGCCGACTCGGGAATCAAGACGCTCGCCGACCTGAAGGGCAAGAGCGTCGCCGTCGGCGCCCCCAAATCAGGCACCGAACTCAACGCCCGCGACATCTTCAAGGCCGCCGGGATGAGCTACAAGGACTTTGCCAAGGTCGAATACCTGCCTTTCGGCGAATCGGTCGAACTGATGAAGAATCGCCAGCTCGACGTCACCGTGATCTCGGCCGGCCTCGGCGTTGCCGCGATACGCGATCTGGCGACGTCGCTACCGGTAACCATCATCCCGATCCCGGTGGAGGTGGTGAACAAGATCGGCGAAGCGGCCTATCAGGTCGGCAGCGTCCCCGCCGACACCTATCGCGGTCAGACCGCAGCAGTGCCCACCGTCGCCGTCCAGAACTTCCTGGTTACCCATCAGGGCGTATCGACCGACAACGTGTATGCGATGACCCGGGCGATGTTCGAGAACCTCGATCAGCTGGTCGCGGCGCACGCCGCTGCCAAGGCGATCAACAAGGAAAACGCTGCCAGGCAGCCGCCGGTACCCCTGCATCCGGGCGCCGAGAAGTATTACCGCGAAGCAGGGCTGATCAAGTAGGCGCCGGGAGCAAGCCGGAGTTGCCGCGTGCCTGGCCGCGCCGCAACGCCGCGCGCTGCGAGGACAGCCAATGACTGATCGTTGCGTAGCAGCGGATTCCGGCGTCGACGAGTTCTCGGCGCACGGAGTGCAGCGTCGGCTCGGCGGCCGCTCGCTGCAAGTGGTCACCGCCGTTGCCCTGGCGTTTTCCGCGTACCAGCTGGTGGTCGCCTCGTTTCATCCGCTGTCGAGCCTGGTCACCCGGTCGCTGCACGTCGGTTTTCTGCTGGCGATCACCTTCCTGCTCTACCCGGCTTTCAGGAGCACCCGAACGCTCTCGCGGATCAGCATCGGCGACGCTGTCCTCGCCGTCGTCGCCTTTGCCCTGGGCACTTACCACTGGATCTTCGAGGCCGAGCTGATCCAGCGCTCGGGCGACCCGAGCACGGCCGACCTGGTGGTCGGAACGGCGCTGGTGGTCCTGGTCTTCGAGGCCGCGCGCCGCCTGCTTGGCCTGGCGCTGCCGATCGTCTGCGGTGAATTCCTGCTCTACGGCCTGTTCGGCGAGTATCTGCCGGGAGAACTGGCGCACCGAGGCTACGGCTTCGACCAGCTGGTCAACCAGCTGGCGCTCGGTACCGAAGGCCTGTTCGGCATTCCGACTCTGGTCTCGGCGACCTATATCTTCCTGTTCATCCTCTTCGGTTCATTCCTTGAGCACGCCGGGATGATTCATCTCTTCAACTCGCTGGCGCTGGGCACGGTCGGTCATACCAGGGGCGGGCCAGCGAAAGTCGCGGTGCTGTCGTCAGGGTTGATGGGAACGATTTCCGGCTCGGGGGTCGCCAACGTGCTGACCACCGGGCAGTTCACGATCCCGCTGATGAAGCGCTTCGGCTATTCGGGGGTGTTCGCCGGAGCGGTCGAGGCCACTTCGTCGATGGGCGGCCAGATCATGCCGCCGGTGATGGGCGCGGTGGCCTTCATCATGGCCGAGAACCTGGATTTACCCTATACGGCGATCGTCAAGGCGGCAGCGGTGCCGGCGATCCTCTACTACCTGACGGCGTTCTGGATGGTGCACCTGGAGGCGGGCCGCAAGGGTCTGATCGGAATTCCGAAGGCGGAATGCCCGAAGCCGTTCAAGGCCGTCCGCGAGCAGTGGCACCTGCTGCTGCCCTTGATGATTCTGGTCGGTATGCTGTTCAACGGCTTCACGCCGATGTTCGCCGGCATGGTCGGGCTGGCGCTGACCGCCGTGCTGATCCTCGGCGCGGCGCTCGCCGCGCGCGTGTCGGGGACCGCTTTTCGCTACGTTTTCTGGGTCGCCCTTGGACTCGCTTGCGCGACGATGGTCGAGTGGGGAATCCATGCGGTGCTGGTCGTGATCGCCATCCTGGTCGCGGTCACCTGCTTCGTCAGCGGCGGTCGCGAGACGCTGCACAAGATGAAGCTCAGCCTGGCCGATGGTGCCCGCCAGGCGCTGCCGGTCGGCGTCGCCTGCAGCATCGTCGGGGTGATCATCGGCGTCCTGACGTTGACCGGTGCCGCTTCGAGCTTCGCCGGTTTCATCCTCAGCGTCGGCGAGACCAGTCTGTTCCTCTCCCTGCTGCTGACCATGCTGGTCTGCCTGATTCTCGGCATGGGGATCCCGACCATCCCCAACTACATCATCACCAGCGCCATCGCCGCACCGGCCCTGCTCAAACTGGGCGTGCCGCTGATCGTCAGCCACATGTTCGTCTTCTACTTCGGGATCATGGCCGACCTGACGCCGCCGGTGGCGCTGGCGGCCTTCGCCGCCAGTTCGATCGCCAGGGAGTCGGGCTTGAAGATCGGCATCAAGGCGGTGCAGATCGCGATTGCAGGCTTTGTCGTGCCGTACATGGCGGTCTACGATCCGGCGCTGATGCTGCAGGGCGACCCGTCGCTGCTGGCGGTCGGCTATATCCTGTTCAAGGCGGTACTGGCGATTGTCCTGTGGGGCGCGGCGGCGATCGGCTACCTGTGGGCACCGCTTAAGGTGCCGGAACGTGTTCTGGCCGTCGTCGCTGCCGCCAGCCTGGTCGCCGCTTTGCCGGTGACCGATGAGTTGGGGTTTGTCCTGGCCGCCGTGTTCGTCGCCTGGCAGTGGCAGAAGAGCCGTAAACGCTGATGCCGCTTTGCCTGAGCGCCGGTGCGGCAGCTGCCGTCGTTGCGGCAAGTGCCTTCACCCTGGCGTGGACGCACTCGATCGAGAAAACGCGCTGGGAGGAGGACTGGCTTGTCGAAGGCGCCTACCTGCGCGTCGTCGCGGCCCGGATTCAGGGTAGCGGCGCCGGCATGGAACCGCCCGCCGATGCCATCCTGCGTGGCGGCACCTGGCACTATCGGCCGAAAGTGGCACCGTTGCCACGGCTGCTGCTGTCGCATTCACCGTATGCGGGCAGTTACGAGCTGTGTGTGAACGGCATCTGCCGACCGGTCGGCGATTATCTGGCCCGACTCGCGAGCGAAGCGACGCTGGCGCTGGTGCCGTGCGCCAGCGGCAAGACGGAAGAGACCTCGGCGCCGGACGATGCCGACCGGCGCCTTCGGCAATGAGCGGCGGTGGACGCTGCGGCGAGGTGTCGCCGCTGGTCGGGCGACTCAATCAATCGCCGCCGGGCGAGCCGCTCAATTGCCGATGTGCATCTGGTACTTGGCGCCGTTGGCGAACGAACAGCTTCCTGCGCCCTGATACGGCGTGTTCATCTGGTACTCGCAGGACATGTACATGCCGCTCGGGCTGAAAGCGCTGGCGACGCCGCGTTTGTCGTCATTCGATACGCGCGTCGCCTCGCCGCTCAGTACCTCACCCAGATAGTTGGCGACAAAGCGGCCCTTGCCGGTCATCATGTTGGTGACTGTACCGCTGACGACGCCGCTCGCGGTGGCCCGGTCGTTGGCCGGGTACAACCTGACGCTGAGGGTTGCCGGAGCAGTTCCGCCCGGAACGGGCTCCACCGGGATTCCCGCCGGTGGCAAGGGGTAGTGACCATAGCGAACGGTGCCGTCGGGCGCCATGGTAGGCACCACGTAGCAGGCGGAGGTCGCGGTAGCGGCAAGGGCCAGCACGAAAAAAGGGTGCCAGGTGGATACCAATGGTGGCTTGGGCATGGTGGTTTCCTCTTGATGAACGGGGCATGGCTGACGAGCGTGTCGGATTCAGTATAGTTGATCGGCGTTATCGCTCTGCCTTGATCTGCAAGCTGTCGAATGAGTGGTGCCGGGGCGAGGTCGGCAACGAATGCAGGCAGTGGCACAATGGCACCGTGAGTTCATAAGGGAGCCTTCAGTGACCGTTTGGGTGTCGAGGCGACAAGGGTCGGTCAGGTGCGGATTGGCGCCTGCCGCGGCTGCAGCGCAGGGCGTTGGCACGCTGCGGCCGCTGCCGCGGCTGCGGCAGCCGGTGGCGCAGTGGCCAGCGAGCGTGAACCACCGATGAACGAATCCGCGCCAGACTTCGCCGTGCAGGCGTGCGTGGCCACTGACGTCGGCTGCGTGCGCGAGACCAACGAGGACGCGGTGGCTTTCGTTTGCCCGGCCGACGCGGAACTGCGCCAGCGGCGCGGCGTGCTGGCGGTGGTGGCCGACGGCATGGGTGGCCATCTGGGTGGCGAAGTGGCGAGCGTGCTCGCCGTCGAGACCATTTGCCGTTGCTACTTCGCGGCGCCGGCCGATCAGGAACCCTTGCGCGCCGTCGAACTGGCGGTACTCGAGGCGAACAGGGCCATCTATCGCCAGGGGGACGCCGATCCGGCGCTGATCGGGATGGGGACGACCGCGACCGTGCTGGTTCTGCTGCCGACCAGTGCCCTCTACGCGCACGTCGGTGACAGCCGTCTGTATCGTTGTGCGCAGGGTCGTTGCATCCAGCTGACACAGGACCACACCCTTGTCGAACAGCTGCTGCAGGACGGGATGATCAGTGCGCTGGAGGCACGCTATCACCCGATGCGCAACATCCTCCTGCGTTCGCTCGGAACGCGCCGGGGTTTGCGCGTTGCCGTAGAGCGCTGCGCCGCACCGGCGATCGGCGAGACCTTCGTCCTTTGCTCGGACGGACTGCACGGCTCGGTCGAACCCGCGGACATCGCCGAGGCGGTCGGAACTCTCGATCCTGAACAAGCGTGCCGGCGGCTGATCGATCTGGCACGCGAGCGCGACGGCAGCGACAACATCTCCGTCGGGGTCATTGCCGTCCGGGCGAGCAGCGGGCCGGCCGCTCAGTAGCGCAGGGCAATCGTCAGCCAGACCGGCAGGGTGAACATCGCCGCCAGGGTATTCGCCGACACCAGCCAGGCGACACCCGGACCGTCGCCGCCCATGCGTACCGCCAGGATGTACGCCGACGTTGCGGTCGGCAGGGCGCCGAAGACGATCACCGAATCGAAATACACGCCGCCGAGCCCAAGACTGGACGCCGCAAGAAGGGCTGCCGCCGGTACCGCCAGCAGTTTCACCGCCAACAGGTAACACGAAGCGCCGTGTGCCCCCGAGCTGCCACGCAGCTTGAGCGCGGCACCCACCGCCAGCAGTCCGAGGGCGACTGCCGCGTCGCTGAGCCGGTCCAGCAGCTGCGCGGCGGCGGCCGGCAGCGTCAGGCCGCTGCTGCTGAACACGAAGCCGGCCAGGGTAGCCAGGAGCAGCGGATTGCGGGCCATTTCGCGGAGCACGCCGAGATTGCCGTGCCGGGCCAGCATGCACACCGAAGCGACGTTGGCCAGTGGCACCATCGCGCCGATCAGGATGCCCATCGCCGCGACGCCGGCGGCCCCGTGCAGCTTGCCGATCACCGCCAGTCCGATGTACGAGTTGAAGCGGAAGGCGCACTGGAAGCGCGAGGCGAAGGCACTCTTGTTCTGCCCGAATAGGGGTCCGGCCAGCAGGCCGAGAACGACCCCACAGGCGAGCGCGGCAGCGCCGCTGGCGAACAGCGGTGCTGCCGCAGCGAAATCGATGCGCGTGCTGGCCAGTGCCTTGAACAGCAGCGCCGGGAACAACACGAAGTAGACCAGCTTCTCGACTCCGCTCCAGAACGTGGCGCCGAAATCGACCAGCCGGTAGAGTGCCCAGCCGAGCAGAATCAGGCCGAAATCGGGAAGCAGGAGCAGGATGCCTTGCATGCTGTCGGGCGCTGCCGGAGCCGTTCAGATCGCTTTCTGCGATTGCAGGTGGGCGATCTCTTCACCGCTGAAGCCGGCTTCGCCAAGGACCTCCGCGCTGTGCTGGCCTGCGGCAGGTGCTGCGCGCCGCGCTGCGAATGGCAGCTCGCTGATCTTGAACGGCGGCGCGAACTGCTTGACGCCGGCCACCTCGACGATCATGCCGCGGGCGAGCAGCTGTTCGTTCTCCAGGCTCTCCTCGAAACGCAATACCGGCGTGACGCAGCAGTCGACGCCTGCGAAAACCGTTGTCCACTCGGCGAAGCTGCGCCGGGCGAAGACCGTCTCCAGCTCGCGCCGGACGCGTTGCCCCTCACTGCCGGTGGCGAAGGCGAAAGACGCGAGGTCCGGGCGGTCAATGGTCGCGCACAGCGTCTGCCAGAACTTGGGCTCCATCGCGCTGACCGCGAAGTGACGGCCGTCGGCGGTCGCGTAGACGCCATAGCTCGGCATGCCGCCCGAAAGCAGGTCCTGCCCGCGTGGCAGCACCTGGCCGAGGCCGAGCACGGTCAGCAGCGGGAACAGGCTGTGGGCGAAAACGCCGTCGGTCATCGCCACGTCAACGTAGCGGCCATGGCCGCTGCTGCGCGCGTCGACGACCGCGGCGAGAAGTCCCACCAGCGCGCTCAGCGAGCCGCCGAGCAGGTCGCCGATCTGGAAGTTGGGAACCGCCGGCGCACCGCCGGCAACGCCGATCTGGTCGAGCAGGCCGCTGTAGCCCAGGTAATTCAGGTCGTGGCCGGCGCGGTCGCGGTACGGCCCGTCCTGGCCGTAGCCGGTGATCGCACAATACACGACGCGCGGGTTGATCGACGAGACCGCCCGGTAGCCGACGCCGAGCTTGTCCACGACGCCGGGGCGGAAACCCTCGACGACCACCTCCGCCGAAGCCGCAAGGCGCATGAAGGCTTCGACGCCGGCCGGCTGCTTGAGGTCCAGCGTCAGGCTGCGCTTGTTGCGATTGACCATCTCGAAGTAGCTGACGCCTCCGTGGACTGCTCCCGCGGTGCGCGCGTAGTCGCCGCCGCCGGGTTCCTCGATCTTGATCACGTCGGCGCCGAGGTCGGCGAGGTGCATGGTGGCCAGCGGGCCCGGCAACAGTCGCGTGAGGTCGAGCACGCGCAGGCCGGCGAGAGGAGGTGGGCGCATGGAAACTGGCTTTCGGGGCGTTGGCTTGTGGAAGGAATGGGCGGGGTGGAAGGTCGCTGCGGCGAGGCCGCGAAGGCTCAAGGCAGCCAGGCCTGCAGCGGCCGGGCAGCCGCATTGTAGCCCCGGGCGCCGATCGCTGCGCGACTGTCGGGCGGTCGTTGGTCGGTGTCCGGCCCGTTCCGGTGGCCGTCGAGACGCGAACGCGCGGCGACCAGCACTGCTCTCCACCTGCCCCTGGATCGTGCAAGCGGGGTATCATGGCCGCCAGGATGCTTCCTGAAGCTTGCTACCCTGGCCGCCGAGACGAGAGAGAACGACCCCGGAACCGGCACGGCGCGCGCCTTGTCGGAACGGACTCTCCAACCTGGCCAGAGCGACGTTCAGGTGGGCCCGCCACCTGGCGCCGGTGTCGACGCGCGCTGCTGGCGCGACCGATCAAGGCCCAGCCGTCGCCCGTGCCGTGAAAGCCCCGATAATGCCCATGCGCTTGCGACAAATCCTTTCCAGTGTGCCGGTGGTTACTGCCGTGGTGCTGGTCGCGCTCTATCTGCTCGGAGGTTTCCTGGCACTGCCGGCTGTCGTCAAGTGGCAGGTCGAGAAACAGGTCCGCGCCCAGCTCGGTTACCCGATCAGCGTCGGCGAGGTGCGCTTCAACCCCCTGACCTTCAGGTTCGAGGTCGACGACCTGGCGTTGACCGATCCCGAAGGCGCTCCGATGCTGGGTTTCAAGCGGCTGCTGATCGATTTCGAGCTGCGCAGCATCGTCGACGGTGCCTGGACCTTCGCCGAAGCAAGCGTCGAGGCGCCGCTGCTGAACGTCACCCTCGACCGGGAAGGTCGGCACAACTTCGCCGCGCTGCTCGATCGCCTGCCCGCCAGCGAGCCGGCGGCGGAAGACGAGCCCTTGCCGCGCTTCGTCGTGACCCACCTGGCCTTGACCGACGGCCGCATCGAGTACGCGGACGAACTGCTGGATGAACCGCTGGTGACGCATGTCGAGCCACTGCAGATCGTCATCGACAACCTTTCGAGCTTGCCCGAACAAGCGGCAAGCTACCAGCTGTCGGCACGCACGCGCGCCGGCGAGGCGCTCGCAACGAGCGGCGAACTGGCGCTGAACCCGCTGGCAACAAAGGGGCGGTTGACGCTGCGCGGCCTTGAGGTGAAGACCCTGGCGAGGAGCCTGGCGCGCCTGCTGGTGGTCGATGCGCCAGCGGGGAAAGTCGGCTTGGCAGGCGACTTCGACCTCGCGGTCGACCGCGGCGGCGTGCTCTCGGGAAGCGTCCACGAGCTTGGCCTCGACGTCGACTCGCTGTCGCTCAGCGCGGCCGGCGCGAGCTCGCCCCTGCTGGCGATCGAGACGCTGTCGCTGCGGCAGGGACGGGTTGACCTGGGGAGCCGCGAAAGCAGCTTTGCTTCCCTCCGCCTGGCAAAGGGAAGCATCGCGGTGGCGGTGGACGCGCAGGGAAGAGTCGATTGGGCGACGCTGGCGCGCGCGCCGGCAGCGCCACCACCGGAAGAATCGGCGGCAGCAGCTGGCGCAACGACCATCCGCGCCGTGGCCTCCTCCGCCGCAGCGGCAGCGCCGGCGGTCGAGTCGCCGGCGGTCGGCGCGACCGCCCCGTGGCGATTCTCGCTGGCCAGTGCCGAAATGTCGGAGGTCGAGTTCGCCTGGCGCCATCCGGCGCAGGGGCTGGCGGCGTCGGCCGCCGCCATCGGGCTGCAGCTGTCAGTCACTGGCGAGTTCGGCGCGGCCGGCGCGCGTCTGGAGTTCGACCAGCCGAAGTTGTCAATCGGCACGGCGCGGCTGCGCGACGGAACCGATTCGCTCGGCGTGGCGGGCGCTGCGATCGAGGCCGGCCGCGTGCTGCTCGTCGCCGGCGAGTCGCTCGCCGGGACTATCGACGAGCCGGCGTTTTCGGCCACCGGCGTCGCGCTGGCCGGCTCCGGACAGAACGCGCAGCTTGGCGAGCTGTCACTGGCAGGCCACCGCCTGTTGCTGCAATCGGGAGCGGCCGGCGTCGAGCTGGTCCTGGACCAGCCGCGCAGCACGTTTGCCGGGCTGCAGATGAAGCGCGCCGCCGACGCGCTGGATCTTCACCGCGCCGCGATCAGCAGCGAGAAGCTATCGTTGGCGCAGGCCGACGGGCGACTCAGCGTGTCCGGCAAGGCTCTGCGGCTGTCGCTCGCGAAGTTGGCCGCCGCCCAGGGAACGGATCGGGTGGCGGTACAGGATGCCTCGTTCGAAGCTGGCGCGCTGAGTGTTTCCTCGGCCAGGTCGGCAGGCGCCGCTCGCGCGTCGTTCGAAGCTCGTCTCGATCATGCCGCGTTGCAGCTGAAGGAGGCCGGCGTCGTCGCGCAGGGTGCCTCGTCGGAGATCGCGCGGTTCGCGGCGGCAAGTCTTGGCGCCAGGTCGGTGCTGCTCGCGGTTCCCGACGGTCCGCTCGATCTGCGCGGTGACGGGCTGACCGCGTCGCTGTCGGACGCGGTTTTCAGCAGCCCGGCCGACGGCAGCGAAATGCTGCAGCTGGGCAGCGGAACGCTGGGCGGCGGCGCGTTCAGTCTGCGGGATCGAGTGGCCACCGCCGACAAGCTCGCACTCGCCAACGGCACGGCGCAGGCCTGGCTCGATAGCGAGGGACGGTTCAACGGGCTGGTGCTGACGCGCGGAGCCGCTGCGGCGGCGGTGGCCGCAGCCCCGGAAGCTACGCCACTACTGTCGGACACGCCGGCGGCGGGTGCCGCCTGGCACCTTGCCGTGCGGTCGGCCGAAGTCGACCGCTTTGCGCTCGGCTTCGAGGATCGACGCGGGTCGCCGCAGCTGGCCGTCGGGCTCAATCAAATCCGCGCCCGCATCACCGGTTTCGAGACCGGCGTCAGCTCGCCGATGCAGGTGGATTTGCAGGCGAAAGTCGCCAGCGGCGGCACTGTCGAGGCCAGCGGCATCGTCCGCGCCGACAACGGGATGGCGGATCTCAAGCTCAGTCTGGTCGGCATTGCGCTGGCGCCGCTGCAGCCTTACCTGTCGGAATTCGCCGAGTTGACGCTGGCCTCTGGAACGGCGTCGAGCGCCGGGCGTCTGCGCTACGGCGACCGGGCCGGTGCCGGCGCCAATCTCGCCTACCAGGGCAGTTTCGCGGTCGACCAGTTGCAGCTCGACGAGGTTGACCGCAAGCGCCCCTTCCTGGCCTGGGAGTCGCTGGCAGCCGGCGACGTCTTGCTGACCGTCGAGCCAAATCGCCTGGACATCGGCGAACTCCGGGCCGTTCGGCCGTCTGGGCGTCTGATCATCGCCGAGGATCAGACGGTGAATCTGACCGATGTGCTGAAGAAGCGGCCGAAGGGCGAGGATCAGCCGGCTGCCGGCGAGCAGCCGACGGCGCCGCAGGACGCCGTGGCGGCGGCCGATCCCTTCCCGGTAAGCGTCGCGCGCCTGCGGGTGTCCGGCGGCGCGCTCGAGTTTGCCGACCTCAGCCTGCGGCCGCAGTTCGGAGCCCGGATGCACGAACTGAAGGGGGTGATCACCGGGCTGGGAACCGACCCCAACCGGAGCGCGAAAGTGCAGCTCGATGCGCGCGTCGACAAGTACGGATCGGCGAAGATTCGGGGCCAGCTCAGCGTCTTTCGCCCGGAGAAGCTGACCGACATCGAAATGACCTTCCGCAACGTCGCGATGAGCTCGCTGTCGCCGTACTC
>DPSD01000195.1 GCA_003538495.1 Accumulibacter sp. | reverse complement strand
CTCGAGCCAGCGCGGCGCCGCCGCCTGAAAACCAGCGGCACAGGCGAGAACGTCTGGAACCTCGCCTATCTCGAGAAGGGAGCCTTCTTCCGCCCTATCAGTGCAGATGACGGACAATCCGGCCCGCGCCCGCACGTCGCCCTCATCGACGAAGTGCACGAGCACCGCAACAACGCCGTCGTCGAGATGATGCGAGCAGGCACCAAGAGCCGGCGCCAGGCGCTCATCTTCATGATCACCAACGCCGGCTCAAGCAAGACCAGCACCTGCTGGAACTACCACGACTACGCCGCAAAGGTCGCCGCCGGAGTGCTCCAGGACGACGCATTCTTCGGCTACGTCTGTGCGCTCGACGAAGGCGAAGACCCGATTCGCGACGAAAAATGCTGGCCGAAAGCCAACCCGTCGCTACAGGAAGCCGCCCTTCCCGGCATGCGCTACCTACGCGAGCAAGTCCGCGAAGCGCGCGGCATGCCGGCCAAGGAAGCCATCGTTCGCCGCCTCTGCTTCTGCGAGTGGACCGAGGCCGAAAACCCGTGGATCAGCGCCGACACATGGCTGACACGCGGCGCCGAATACGAATGGCAGCAATACGCCGGCCGACGAGCATGGGCCGGACTCGACCTGTCAAGCACCACCGACCTGACAGGACTCGTCCTGTGGATAGAGCCTGTCGAAGACGGAGAACCCTGGCGCCTTGTCCCCTTCTGCTGGCTGCCGGACGACGGCCTGCAGCGCAAGGAAGAAACAGACCGCGTCCCGTACCTTGCCTGGCGCGCCGCCGGCTACCTCGACACCACGCCAGGGCGAGCCGTCAGCAAACTGCAGGTCGCGCTCAAGCTCGCTGCCCTCGCGGAAATGTTCGACATCCAGGCCGTCGCCTTCGACCGCTGGCGCATCGAAGACTTCAAGGCACTGGCCGAAGACAACGGCGTCACCCTGCCGCCAATGGAACCCTTCGGCCAAGGCTACCAGAGCATGAGCCCGGCGCTCGAGGCCATGGAAACGCACCTGCTCAACGGCACCGTTGAACACCCGACGCACCCCGTCCTTACCTGGTGCGCCGCCAATGCCGTCGTTGTAAGCGACGCGGCCGAGAATCGCAAGCTGTCCAAAGAAAAAGCCAACGGCCGCATCGACCTCATGGTCGCCGCAGTCATGGGCGCCGGCCTGGTCACCAGGCTCAAGACCGACGAAACACCTACACCGGAACTTATCATCCTATGAGCACTGCCACCTGGTACAACGCCAAACGGGTATCGCAGCCCGGCAGCGTCATCCTGCAGGAATGGAACGCGCGTCGACATGCCGAGCGCGTCAGAGCGGCAGGCGTCAGCTATCCATCGTCGGCCGGCGTCAAGGGAAGCGAGCTTTACGACTGGTTCACCGGCGGCATCAGCCTCGGCAGCACCGCAGTCACCGAGCGCAGCGCCATGGGTGTCTCCGCCGTCTATGCCTGCGTCGCCCTGATCGGCGGCGCCATCGCCAGCCTGCCGCTGCCAATTTATCGGCGCACCGACGGAGGCCGCGAGCGCGCAAACCATCCCGTCTGGTGGCTGCTCAACGAACAGCCGCACCCGGACATGAGCGCCGCCGCCTTCTGGGAATACCTGCTTACCGCTAACCTGCTCTATGGCGACGCCTTCGCAGAAATCGTCCGCACGTCCCCCAATACCAACGCCGTCCGCTGGCTGCGCCCGCTGCACCCGCGCTGCGTCCAGGTCGATTGCCTCGAAAAAGACAACGGCCTCGTCTACACAGTCACCGATCCAGACGGCGACGAGCCGACCCGCACGATCCTCGGCGCCGACATGCTGCACATCCCTGGAGTAGGCTTCAACGGCAAGCGCAGCCTCTCGCCGGTTCGCCATGCCGCCCGCAACGCCGTCGGAATCGCGCTCGCTGCCGACGAATGGAGTGCCGGCTTTTTCCAGAACGGCGCCCGGCCCGACTTCGCCCTGACCACAGACGGCACCCTCAAGCCAGAGCAGATCGACAGCCTGCGCGACCAGTGGGCAAATCGACACGCAGGCGCCGCAAATCGCGGCAAGCCGGTCGTCATGCAAGGTGGCCTCAATGTCCAGCCGCTCACCGTGCCGGCCGAAGATGCCCAGCTCATCGAAACCCGCCGCATGCAGGTCGAGGATATTGCCCGCATCTACGGCGTCCCGCCGCACATGATCGGCCACACCACGGCCAGCACCAGCTGGGGAAGCGGCATCGAGCAGCAGGCCATCGGCTTCGTCCGCTTCACCCTGCAGCGCCACCTTGCCCGGATCGAGCAGGAAATCAACCGAAAATTCTGGCCGCGTTCGCTACAGTATTTCGCAGAATTCAACGTCTCCGGCCTGGAACGCGGCGACTACAAGACCAGAAACGAAGGCTACCGCGTCGCCCTGGGCCGGGCCGGTGAGCCTGGATGGATGACCATCAACGAAGTGCGGCGCATGGAAAACCTGCCGCCGCTCCCGGAAGGCGACAAGATCGCCACCGTCGAACCCGCAGCCAAAACGCCTGACCCTGCCGCCGCCCGCCTCGATAAAGCAATCTCCGCCATCGGAGACGGCTTCGTCGCCATGGCCAGCAAGCCGCCCGCATCGCCAGAAATCCACAACCACATCGCCGCCCCGGGAATAACCGTGCAGCCCGCCGCCCCGGCTGCGGTCAACTTCGAAAACCACATCGCAATCCCGGAAGCCGTAGTGAACGTCAAGGCCGTCATGCCAGAGCAGGCCGCCCCGGTCGTCAATCTCACCGTGCCGGAAACCGTCGTGAACGTCGAAGCCGTGCTCCCAGAGCATGCCGCCCCGGTCGTCCATGTCTCCGCGCCCGATGTCCGCGTCGAAACAACCGTAACCCCGACCATCGCCGTCGAACTGCCAGACCGCCTGACCGAAACCACAGTCACCAGAGACCGCGAAGGCAACATCGTCAAGACGGTTCAGATCGAAACGAGCGTTGAATCATGAACGAAGTTCGCCGCCTCCGCATCAAGTGCGAGATAGAGCATCTCGCCGCCGCACGCGAGCGCATCGCCAAGATTCGCGACGATGAAGAGCGCGTCGTCAAGGGACTGTCGCCGCACGGCGACGGGGCGGCGGAAGTAGTCGACGCCCTGTCCGAAGTCGGCGCCGTCCTTCTGGTCGCCATCGGAAAACTGGACAAGGCACGCAAATGAACCGGATCACGCTCAATCAGTTGCTGGAGATCATGCCATCCGCCAACGCGGCGCAGGCTGCGCAGTTTTTGTCACACATCAACGCCGCGATGGAAGAATTCGCGATCAACACGCCAGCGCGGCAAGCAGCATTCCTGGCGCAGATCGGGCACGAATCCGGATCGCTGCGCTACGTGCGCGAGATCGCCGACGGCGGCGCTTACACCAAGCGGATCGATCTTGGCAACACGCGCCCGGAAGCGATCGCGCTGGCGAAGGCGGCCGGCACGACCACGGGACGTTACTACAAGGGCCGCGGGCTGATCCAGATCACCGGCTACAACAACTACCGCGCCTGCAGCCGTGACCTGCTGCGCGACGCGGACGAACTGTGCAAGCACCCTGAAATGCTCGAGATGCTGCCGCTGTCTGTCCGCTCGGCGGCATGGTACTGGGATTCCCGCGACCTCAACGCGCTTGCCGACGCCGGGAAATTCGACCTGATCACCAAGGCCATCAACGGCGGATACAACGGCATGGCTGACCGCCAGGCGTACCACGCCCGAGCGCAGAAGGCGCTCGCCAGCAGCGAGGATGCCGCCGGGCCTGTCCCTTTTCCGAACAAGAAGCCCAACCTGTTTCAGAGGATCGCCAAATGGTTCCGTTCGTAGCCGCCGCACTCCCGGCGCTGGTCCAGGCCGCGCCATCACTCATCCGCATTTTCGGTGAAACCGCTCAGGCCGAGAAAAACGCCAAGGCCGCCGAGGTGGCGGTCGAGATCGCCAAGGCGGTCACCGAGCAGAAGACGGCGGAGGGCGCAGTCGCTGCGCTGCAGGCAGATCCTGAACTGGCATCGACCTACGCCAAAGCGGTATCGGCGCACTGGTACGAACTCGCCGGAGAGGCCGGCGGCGGCGGAATTGCCGGCGCCCGCCAGGCAGACCAGGCGGCAATGCAGCAAGGCAAGCCGTGGATGTCCACGGCACTGTGGGTCGCCGTCCTCATCCTCCCGCTGGTCTATCTGGTCGTCGCTGCCGTCATGTTTGGCGAGGGATGGACAAACGACATCCGCGCGATGGTCGTCTCCTCGATCATCAGCCTGGTCCTCGGGTCGATCACCGGCTTTTTCCTGGGCACCTCCTACGGCAGCCAGCAAAAAACCGCGATGCTGGCGGACAGGCGGTAGGCAATGACGCTCGATCGCCGTGCCGCGCTGGTGCAACTGGCATCGATGCTCAAGTCGGCGCACGGACAGCTGACGCACATCTATCGCGCCGAGCAGGAACAAACAGAGGCGCAGGCGGCCGCCATCGAAGCCGGCGACCCTGGCGGCGACATATTCATCCGCCGGCCGATCTATGAACTGGCCGCCGCGCTGCAACTCTTGCGCGGCTGCGTCGAAAACATGGAAAGCGCCATCGAATACGGGATTCCGAAATGAGCAACAGCTTCCTCTTCAATGGAGACGTGGTGCTGCACCTGCTGGCCGTGGTCGCCGGCATCGTCGGCTGCTTCATCGCCGTCGGCGCCCTGGTGATCGGCATGACCCGCATCGTCGAGCGCGATTGCCGCAACGACGTGTGGTTCGACGAAGACGGAAGGCGGCGCGACGATGCCTGACGAGCACTCCGAACGCGCCCTGGAACAGGAAATGCTCGAGGCCGCGCAGCACGTCGCCAACGTCTCGCACGTCGAGCAGGATCCGTTGCTCATCATCCTCTGGCGGCTCAATCACCAGGACCGCACGCTCGACGCGATCAAGGGCGACCTGCATGCAGTCGGCGCTACGCTGAACGACCACATCGCCCGCGAGGACATCATCAAGGAATCCATCGACGAAATGGTCAGCATATGGAAAGGCTCGAAGCTGGTCGGAAAGATCATGACCTGGCTCGTCGGCAT
>DPSD01000089.1 GCA_003538495.1 Accumulibacter sp. | reverse complement strand
AGGTCGTCCCACAAGGAGAACTTCTGGGTCATGTAGCCCACCTGGCGCTTGATCGCGGCGCTTTCCCGGAGGACGTCGAGTCCGAGGCAGGTGCCGCGACCGCTATCCGGCGTCAGCAGGCCGCAGAGCATGCGGATCGAGGTCGTCTTGCCGCTGCCGTTGGGGCCGAGGAAGCCGTAAATCTCGCCCTGGCGGACCTGCAGGCTCAGATCCTTGACCACGTGCTTGTCGCCGAAGCGTTTGTTGATGCCGGCGACGTCGATGACCAGGCCGTTCATCGGCCGCCGAGGCGCACGTCTACCGGCAGTCCGGGCCGAAGGCGGGCGGCCTGTTCCGGCGCCGGCACGGCTTCGACGCGGAAGACGAGCTTCTCGCGGCTGCCGCGGCTGTAGATCACCGGTGGCGTATATTCGGCCTCTGGGGCGATGAAATCGATGCTGGCGCGGATCACCTCGGCGCAGCCGTCGCATTGCGCTTCCACGGGCTGGCCCGGTCGGATGCCGGCGATGAGCACTTCCGGCACGTAGAAGCGCAGGCGCCGGCGAGCATCGGGCAGCAGGCTGGCGACCGCTGCGCCGGCCGGTACCCATTCACCAGGCTGATAGTAGGTATCGGCCACCTCGCCGTCGGCCGGTGCGGCGACCGCCTTACGTTCGACCAGCCAGCGTTTCTGCGCCGCCACCGCTGCCGCTGCCTCGACCTCGGCGGCGGCGCTGCGCACTTCGCCCTGGCGACCGAGCGAAATCCGGAAGCTTGCCAGTTGCTGCCGGGCGGCTTCGAGTTGTGCGGCATCACGGTCGCGCGTCGCTTTTGCTTCGTCGAGTCTGGCCTGCGAGACAAAATTCCGTTGCGCCAGTGCCTGCTGTTGACCGAGCTGCGTTTGCGCAAGCCGCAGCGCCGCCTCGGCAGCACGCACCTGCGCCTCGAGGGCAGCGATCTCGGGTGGCCGGCGGGGATCGCCGAGGTTCGACAATTTTTCACGGGCTGAACTGGTGCGCGCTTCGGCTTCGGCCAGGGTCTGCGAATCCGGGTCGGCAGCGACCGCAAAGATCACCTGCCCGGCCTTGATGCGGCTGCCGCGGGGGCTGTCGAGTGATTTCAGGTAGCCTGCCTGCGGCGCCGCCAGATACAGGAATTCACCCTCGATGTAGCCCTGGAAGAAGGGCGGCCGTTCGTTCCCGCAGGCGGTGAGAACGGCCAGCAGCGCTGCGGCGAGCGGGATGCCATAGCTTGGTGGATTCATGGGGCGACATTCTACGGCGAATCGTCGCAAGCTGAAGCGGCCATCCGTTGGGCAAAAAATACAAGCCAATGATTTATTGAACATCAATATTCCAACGGCGATCGTGATGAGTGGTCGATCAAATTGCGTTCTGCGGGTGTGCTATTGTGCAATCAGGATAACCGCGCCGAAAGCCTCCCGGCGTGTTGGGTAGCCTCGATATCCATACATGAACCCGACGATCTTTCACTGGCGATCGCTCAACACCAGAATCACGCTTTTTACGCTGGCCATTTTTCTGATCAGCATCTGGTCGCTGGCGTTGTACGCCAGCCAGGTGCTGCGTCAGGATATGGAACGTATCCTGGGCGACCAGCAGGTGGCGGCGGTTTCCCTGCTTGCCAGAGAACTGGATCATGAACTGAGCTACCGGATGCGCGTCCTGGGGCTGATCGCCGGCAAAATCAGCCCGGCGATGCTCGGCAATGCGACCGCCTTGCAGGCCTTCCTGGAAGAACACCCGCTCCTTCAGGATCTGTTCAACGCCGGGGTCATCGCTTTTCGGCTGGATGGCACGGTGCTTGCGTGGGTGCCGTTGTCGTCTGAACGCATCGCTGTCCATGAGTTGGACATCGACACCGTTACCGTCGCGCTCAGGGAAGGGAAGTCGACGATCGGCCGGCCGGTCATGGGGAAAAAACTGCAGGCCGTCTTCCACATGACGGTGCCGATTGGCGATCAGCAGGGCAAGGTGATCGGTGCGCTGGCGGGGGTGGTGGACCTCGGTCTGCCCAATTCCGTGGACCAGATCACCCAAAGCCACTATGGCAAGACTGGTGGCTATGTTCTGGTGGCACCGCAGTACCGCTTGATCATCACCGCCACCGACAAGAGCCGGGTCATGGCCACTTTGCCCGCTCCCGGGATCAACCCGACCATCGACCGATTCATCGAGGGCTTCGAGGGACCGGTTGTTTACGTGGGGGCAACCGGCGTTGAACTCCTGACCTCGGCCAAACGCATTCCTGTCGCAGGTTGGGACATGCTGGCAATCCTGCCGACCGCCGAGGCCTTTGCCCCGATTCACGCCATGCAGCAACACGTGCTGCTGACTACAGTCGGGCTGACCCTGCTGGTCGGTTTCCTGATCTGGTGGATGTTGCAGCGCCAGCTTTCACCGCTGCTGGCCGCCGCGAGAAAACTGGCTAGCGCGTCCGATGCCAAGGATCGCCTGCAGCCTCTGCCGATTTTCCGGGAGGACGAAATCGGCCAGCTCATCGGCGGCTTCAATCATCTGCTGGCAATCCTGGCGGAGCGCGAAGATGCCTTGCAGCAAAGCGAAGCCTTCAAGAATGCCATCCTGAATTCGATACCGGCTGAAATCGCCGTGCTCGACCGTGATGGAATGATCGTGATGGTCAACCAACCCTGGATATGCTTTGCCCTGGAGAACAGCATCGAAGACGGCAAGCCGGCGCCGCGCACCGGAGTCGGTGTCAATTATCTGAGCGTGTGCCAGGCAAGCATGGATTCCCCATCGCAGGATGCAGCAATCGCGGCCTACCACGGTATCAGAGCGGTGCTCGATGGCAGCCTGCCCAGCTTCACCCTCGAATATCGTTGCGATACCCCGGAGCAACGACAATGGTTCAGCATGGTCGTTTCCCCCTTGACTCCGGTCGGCCAGGGTGCGGTGGTCTCGCACACCAACATCAACGAGCGCAAACAGGCGGAAGTGGCGCTGCGCGAAAAGGAAGAGTTCTTCCGTCTGATCGCCGAGAACCTTCAGGGTTTCGTGGCGGTTCTCGATGTCGATGGGCGGCGGCTGTACAACAGTCCGTCTTACGCTCGTCTGTTCGGGGAGCGGGACATTTCCGGCACCTCCTCATTTGCAGATATCCATCCTGCCGACCGTGAACGCGTCAGGATGGCATTCCGCGACACCGTCGCCACCGGCATCGGACAACATCTCGAATTTCGCATTCTGATGGCCGACGGCGGCATCCGGCTGATGGAATCGCGCGCCGGTGTCATCCGGGGCAAGGATGGACGCACCAAGTGCGTGGTCGTCGTTTCCCATGATGTCACCGAACGCAAGGAAAACGAGGAGAAAATCCATCGTCTGGCTTTCTACGACGCGCTCACGCAACTTCCCAACCGCCTGACCCTCAACGACCGCCTGCGCCAGGCCATGGCTACGAACAAGCGCAGTGGGTATCATGGCGCGTTGATGTTCCTTGATCTCGACAACTTCAAGCCGGTGAATGACACCTATGGGCATGAGGTGGGCGATTTGTTGTTGATCGAGGTGGCGGATCGACTGAAAACCTGTATACGTGCGATGGACACCGTGGCGCGCTTCGGCGGGGATGAGTTCGTCGTGATGTTGAGCGATTTGCATGCAGACGAAGCCGGGTCGATTGCCCACGCCAGGATCGTTGCCGAGAAGATTCGCCTCATCTTGTCGGAACCCTACCGGCTGACCGTCAAGCACGAAGGCAAGGCAGACACGACCATTGAACATCGATGCACGGCGAGCATCGGCATCGCCTTGTTTCGCGATCATGAAGCGAGCCGGGACGACATTCTCAAGTGGGCGGATACGGCAATGTATCAAGCCAAGGAAGCCGGGGGAAACCGGATCCGGTTTTTTGACGCACAGTCGTCGTAGGTCGGGTTAGCGCAGCGTAACCCGAC
>DPSD01000564.1:20323-24555 GCA_003538495.1 Accumulibacter sp. | reverse complement strand
TCGGCGAGCATGGTCTTGCCGGTACCCGGCTCGCCCTTGATCAGCAGCGGCCGCTGCAAGGTGACGGCGGCGTTGACCGCGAGGGTCAGGTCACCGGTGGTCACGTACCTTTCGGAGCCGGAAAAACGCATGCGGATGTTCCCCTTCAAAGATCAATCGATTCTACCCGCAAAGGTCTGCTGCCAGTGTCACAGCCACTGCCGACTTGCTACCGAGACTCCACCGTCGACGCTGCGAACACCCGGCAGCCAGTAGCAAAAAGCCCATTCGCCGCAGCAGGTCGGCTCGATCTCCAGCTAGGCATAGTGGCTGAAAGCACACGCGGCACTGTCGACATCTTTTACACCTGCCCGCACATACCAAACAAATTGCTATATTACTTCAGTCAGTTATACACATGGCACGAAAAATGCTTGGAACCGACCATCCCCGGCATTTCACCGGCTTCCGCGCAGACGGCCTCAAGCCTGCAGCACGGACCTCACCGGCCCGCGCCGTGTTCAAGGATGTCTGGCGGGAGTGCGGTTGCACAACAGGTTTTGACAAGCGCAAATCCGCCCCCATGTTTCGGCTTCTAAATCGCATTCGTTTAAGGAGAGTTGAGAAATGATCAGCAAACTTCGCATTATTCTTGCCCCCGCTCTGGCCTTGTCGACATCTTTGGCCCTTGCCGCACCGGTATCCTGGACCGACTGGACCACGTTGTCTGCTACCAGCCCTGGCGTTCTGGGCTCGCTGGTCGTCGGCTCGACCACCGTTGGCGTCACCTACAGCGGCGCCTACAGCTTCGCGCAAACCAGCGGCGGCACCAATTTCTGGACCGAGGGAAGCCCCGCCCCCTATACCGGGTCCACACAGGTCGACAACGCGCCGCCGGCCGCCGACATCATCGCCCTGAATGCCGGCGGGCTCAAGACCATCACCTTCTCGCAAGCGGTCGTCGATCCCCTGATTGCGCTGGTCAGCTGGAATGGCAACACGGTCGACTTCGGCGTGCCCATCGAGATCGTGAGTTACGGCCTGGGCTACTGGGGTAGCGGAACGCCAGTCCTGAACGGCAGCGGCACCGGTTTCTTCGGCAGTGGCGAAGTTCACGGGGTGATCCGTCTGCCGGGTTCATACTCGTCGATTTCCTTCACCGATACCTCTGAAAACTGGCATGGCATTACCGTCGGCGTCGTGGGTTTGGCCGGCAACAATGTCCCTGAACCGGCGTCGCTTGCTCTACTGGGCATTGGTCTGGCCGGCCTGGGCGCCCTGCGCAGGCGCAGGACGGCCTGAGCAGAGCCACACGACGACACCCATATAGCCGGCCCCGCGAGGGCCGGTCTTCTTTTTCGCGGCGACACGACGTCGGCGCGTGCCTGTCCGCGGCGCAGGTCGGGTGCTCGCCCGCTCACCTTCCCGGCGAACGCGCCAACAACGGTAGACCCGTATTTCACCTACCGGCTGCGCGCCGAACACAGTCGAGGTAGGCCGCCCCATCGATCGCCCCGCCATCGCGCTGGGCGCGCCAGATCGTCTCGCCCAGACACTCGATGATTGCATGTTCGGCGGCATGGACGTCGAGACGCGCGCGCAGCGCCTGGTAGGCCGAACGAATCCCGAACGGCTGGTCGATGCTGATCTGTTCGGCGACGGCAAGGTGCAGCGAAAGGTGGAGAAAGGGATTCATCTGGCCGCTCTCTGGCGTGAACTCCTGCTCCATCGCCAGCGCCGGGTTCTCCAGCAGCGCGTGGTATTCGGGGTGTTCGACGATCAGATCGGCGGCGACGACCTCGGCACCTTCGAGAATCGAGCGCTCTCGATGCTTGCGCCAAGCCTCGCAGAAGAACTGGCGGACCTGCTCACGGCTGGGATTGAACATCGGCTCTCCGGGTGGTCATGCTGATCAAGGCGGTGACGACGGCGTTATGCAGCAGGCGATTGCCGCCCGCCGCCCGTGGCGCGATCTGTCCGGTGCCGTAGCCGCCGATCAACGGCAGACCGGGAAAGCGCTCGCGCAGACAGTCGAGTTCACGGTCCTGGCCGCTGTGGAAACAAGCGCCACGTCCGATGCACGAGAAGACTAGCGCGGCGACCGGGTCAGCGGCGACGCCAGCCAGGCGGGAAAGCGACTGGCGCATGTCGCCTTCGGCCGACTGCGGCACGCGCGTCGCCCAGGCCAGGTTTTGCCCCGGCGTGGTCCGCTCGGCCAGGGTCAGCGACTTGTCGGCATTGGCCGCAAGGATCGCGATCGTGTGCCAGCTGTCGTCAGCCCCCTCGCCCCGGCCGTCGGTCACCACCGCGCACAGCGAAGCCAGCGGGAGTTGCAGCGGGTCGCGGCAAGCTGCCGGCAGCGCGCGGGTCAGGCTGTCGAGCGCACTCTTGCCGCCCAGGCTGAACAGCTCGTAGTCCCGACAGCTGTCGACCGGGAACGGACGACCGAGCAGTCGCCAGCCGGTGGAAACGCCGAGATCGACATGCGCACCGCGCAGCCGCAGGCTGCATTCCCAAGCCAGACGACTGTGCTGCCAGGCAACAGGGTCGCGGCGGCCAAGACTGCCAGCAAAGCTGCCGCCGAAACGCCGCGGCGCCAAGTCCCGCCAGGCGCAGGGAAAGCTGCTGCCCGCGTAGCTCAAGAGGGGTTCGCTGCCCTGCTCGCTCTCGTCGCCAGCGTGATCGTCGTCACCCTCCGCGCCCCCCTGGCCGGCCGGAGCGGCAGGCTGCCGATGATCCAGGGACAGGCCGCCGGCAAAGACCATCACCGCTGCTGCCGGGCGGTCGAGTATCCAGCCGTGGTCGGTGAACACGCCGGCTGCGATACCTCCCGCGACCTCGGTGCACCGCGCCGCTCGTGCCACCGCGGTGACGGTCCGCTGCGCGTGCCGGGAAAAATCCGACGTCAAAAAAAGCAGCACGCTCGTGGCGTGGCTGGCGCCGGACTTTTCCAGCGCCTGCGCCAGCGCCTCCTCGGCCAGCCGCGGCAGCGGCTCGTTGCCCGCGGCCAGCGCGCTACCGATGCTCATCCGGGCATCAGCCCGAAGGCCACGGTCTTTTCCGGGTAGGCACAAAGGTCGGCGATGCTGCAGCGCCAGCACTCCGGCTTGCGTGCGGTGCACACGTAACGCCCGTGCAGGATCAGCCAGTGATGCGCGGATTGCCGAAATTCCCCGGGGACCAGTTCGAGCAGCTCGCGTTCGACGGCCAGCGGCGTTGTGCCGACTGCCAGCCCGGTGCGCCTGGCGACCCGGAAGATATGCGTGTCGACAGCGATCGTCGCTTCGCCGAAGGCCGTGTTGAGGACCACATTGGCGGTCTTGCGGCCGACCCCGGGCAAGGCTTCGAGCGCCGAGCGCGAAGGCGGCACATCGCCGCCGTGAAGTTCCAGCAGTTGCCGGCAGGTGGCGATGACGTTCCGGGCCTTGTTGCGGTACAGACCGATCCGGTTGATGTAGCCGCTCAGACGCTCCTCGCCCAGCGCCAGCATCGCCTGCGGCGTCGGAGCGTCGGCGAAGAGCTTCCTGGTCGCCAGGTTGACGCTCTTGTCGGTCGCTTGTGCAGACAGGATGACCGCAATCAGCAACTGAAAGTTGCTGGCGTACTCGAGCTCGGTAGTCGGTTGCGGATTGGCCGAGCGCAGCCGTGCGAAGAGTTCATAACACTGGTTGCGGTTCATTCGGGACAATTCTCCGACGATTCCGGTAGCACTCAGGCACCGTCGGCCAGCGCCGCCGGCGAGGCCCGATCGGACGACGAATCCGCTCGGGAATCGGGGCGGCGCGCAGCGGCGCGCGCTTCAACCCAGTTCTTCCAGGCGATCAGGCAGCCGAGCAGGATGAAGGCGCCGGGCGGCAGCATCGCAAGCAGGAGACCGGGATAGTCGGCGGGCAGCAATTGCAGTCCTTGCAGCGCCGGAAAGACCATCTCGATACCCGAAAAAAGTGTGCCGGCGCCGATCAGTTCGCGCAAGCCGCCGAGCAGGGCCAGCGTCCACAGCATCCCGACGCCCATGAAGACACCGTCGAGCAGCGACTGCAAGGGTCGATTCTTGTTGGCGAAGGCTTCGACACGCGCCAGGACGATACAGTTGGTGACTATCAGCGGGATGAAGATCCCGAGCACCAGATACAGCTCGTGGAAGTAGGCGTTGAACACCAGATCGACGACGGTCACCAGCGCGGCGACGATCAGGATGAAAACCGGGATCCGAATCTCGTGCGGAATCAGATTGCGCAGCGCGGAGACCGCGA
>DPSD01000564.1:616-20013 GCA_003538495.1 Accumulibacter sp. | reverse complement strand
GCCATGACGATGATCGTCGCCAGCGAGAGCATCACGCCATTGACCAGCGTGGTGGTCACCGCCAGCAGCGGACACAGGCCGAGGATCTGGATCAGGCTGGAGTTCTGGTGCCAGACCCCGTTGTCCATGATCTGGCGGAATTCGTCGCGGCTGATCACTGGCTCCCTCGCGGATCGGATGAAAAGAGTTGCTGGCGGTTCTCGGCGACGTACTGCAACGCCCGGTGCACCGCCTTGATCACCGCGCGCGGGGTAACTGTCGCGCCGGCGACCGCGTCGAAGCGCCCCTGGTCTTTCCTGACCCGCCATTCGCTATCGGCCACGCTGGCCAGCGACAGCCCGTCGAACTGCCTGATCCACGGGCGCTCCTTGTTCTTGTCCTTGCGCGGATCGATGTAGTCGCCGAGTCCGGGCGTCTCCTTGTGCTGGGTGACGCGGACCCCGAGCAGGGTACCGTCGGCGGCGACCGCAATCAACAGCCGAATCTTGCCGGAATAGCCGTCCGGGGCGACGGCTTCGAAAACCAGCGCGCTGGCGACGCCAGCCTGGCGCGCCAGATAGGCGGTCGACGGCTCGTCGAGGCCCAGCGCGGCGCTCGGCGCCAACTGCCGGCTGTCGTTGAGCAGGTCGTTATCGAACAGGGCCCCGGGCAGCACCTCGCCGATCAGTTTCATCTTTTCGGCCGCCGCCGCCGCCTCGATGGCCGGCTGCGTCCACAGGTGAGCGGCAGCCAGCAGGCTGGTAAACGCGACCACGAAGACGAACAGGACGATCGCCGTACGCACCGCCATCTGCGGCGCGCTAATGGTCTTGACGGGTGGCGTCATGGCTCGTTCTTGAGGCCGAAAATCGGCGGCTGCGAGTACATGTCGATCAGCGGCACGCAGAGATTCATCAGCAGTACGGCGAAGGCAACGCCGTCCGGAAAGCCGCCGAAGACCCGGATGGTGTAGGCGATCAGACCGGCCAGCACGCCGAAAATCAGTTTGCCCTTCGGCGTCGTGCAGCCGGAAACCGGGTCGGTGGCGATGAAGAAAGCACCGAGCATGGCTCCGCCGGAAAACAGATGGAACAGCGGATCGGCGAACTGCTGCGGATTCCACGCCCACAGCGCACCAGCCAGCAGAGCCAGGCCGGCGATGAAACCGAGCGGCGCATGCCAGGTGATCAGCCTGCGCTGCCACAACCACAGGCCGCCCAGCAGGTAGCCACCGGCGACCCACTCCCAGTCACGACCGGCGAAATAACCGAAAACGTCCTGCGTCGCCAGCAGCGTCGGCACATCGACCTTGCTCTCGCCCAGCTTGAGTGCGGTCTTGAGTGCGTCGAGCGGCGTCGCGCCGCTCATCGCGTCGATCCGCGGCAGCACACCGGCGATGATCTGGAACTGCTCGAGCAAGCTCAGCTTCAGACCAGGTATCGGCCACTGCGACATCAAGGCCGGAAAAGAGATGATGCACGCGGCGAAGGCGACCATCGCCGGATTGAACGGGTTCTGGCCGAGGCCGCCGTACAGATGCTTGGCGACGACGATGGCCAGCAGGGTGCCGACGACGATCAGCCACCATGGCGCCAGCGGCGGGAAACTCAGGGCGATCAACCAGGCGGTGACGATGGCACTGCCATCGCTTAGGAACAGTGCCAGCGGCTTGCGCCGCAGAGCGAGCATCAGCGCTTCGCCGGCCAGTGCGGCGACCGTGGCGATCGCCAGTTGCACGACGATCCCCGGGCCGATCAGCCAGACGTAGGCAGCGACGCCTGGCAGCAGCGCCAGCAACACCTGCAGCATGACGCGGCGCACGCTGCTGCGCTCGACAAGCAGGTAAGGGGGGGTGGTGAAGTCCATCAGTCAGCCCTACGCTTGGGCGTCTCCGGCGTTTCCAGTGTTCTCTCGGGGCCGGGCCGATCTGCGGTCGTCGCGTCCTGTTCTGCCCGCAGAGCGGCCCTCCGCGCATCGACCGCGGCAAGCTGTCGCTTCTGCTCGGCGGTCAGTTGCTCGGTGTTTCGCGGCTGCACGACCGCGCGCTGCGCGCGAGCACGCTCCATCGCCGCGACGATGGTCGCCTTCTTGACCTCGTCGGCATCGAGCGCGGGCGCCGCCGGTTGCGCTTCCGAGGAGACGGCCGCGTCGCTGCCCGCTGCGGGCGCCACCGGCACCGACTGCTCGGCAGTCACCACCGCTGCGCTGGTGGCCGGGCTTGCGGCAAGGCTGGTCGCTGGGGCCGCGGCCGAAGCGATGACCGGCGGCGCCTTCTTCTCGGCGGCCCGGGCCGCCGCCGCGCGGGCCAGCCGCCCGGCTTTCTCGGCCTGCTCGCGCTCTTCGCGCGCATTGCGCAGTTCGAAGCGTGCCTTGGCCGCGTCGGCGGCGTTCTTCTCGCGCTCGCGCGACCAGATTTCGCTCTTGGCGAAACGGAAATACTGCACCAGCGGAATGTGTGAGGGGCAAACGTAGCTGCAGCAGCCGCACTCGATACAATCGAAGATGTGGTACTCCTGGGTCTTGCCGAAGTTTCGCGCGCGCGCGAACCAGTACAACTCGAAGGGTTGCAGCTCGTGCGGGCAGACCTCGGCACAGTCGCCACAGCGAATGCACGGCATTTCGGGCGGACTCTGTGGGAACATCGTCGGCGAGCCGGCGATGACGCAATTGGTCGCCTTGACCACCGGCGCGTCCAGATCGGGAATCTCGAAACCCATCATCGGCCCACCCATCAGGTAGCGGCTGGTGTCGGCTTTCGGTCGACCAAGAGCGACCAGGTCGCGCAGCGGCGTGCCGAGTCGCACTTCCCAGTTGCGCGGCTGTTCGAGATTGCCGGTCAGGGTGACGATGCGCGCGATCACCGGCTCACCGCAGGCCAGCGCACGGAAGGCGGTGTACACCGTGGCGACGTTGAAACACTGCACGCCAAGGTCGGTCGAGCGCTTGCTGGCCGGCACTTCCTTGCCGGTCAACACGCGAATCAGCTGCTTGGCACCGCCGGCCGGATAGCGTGTCGGAACGGCGACGACCTGATAGTCCTCGCCGAGCTGCTGTACCGCGCACCGCATCGCCGTGATCGCTTCCGGCTTGTTGTCCTCGATGCCGATCAATACCCGCCGGGCAGCCAGCAGCTCACGGAAGATCGCGATACCGCGGACGATCTCTTCGCCACGCTCACGCATCAGCATGTCGTCGCAGCTCATGTACGGCTCGCACTCGGCGCCGTTGATCACCAGCTCGTCCACCGGCACCGACCGAGCGGCGGTGAGCTTGGCATGACTCGGAAAGACGGCGCCACCGAGACCGACGACGCCGGCGTCGCGCAGCAATTCGCGCACCCGCTCGGGCGCCAGAGCGCGGTGGTCGAACGGTGTGCGGACAATCCACTCGTCGCGCCCGTCGGGCTCGATGATCACCGTCAGCGTCGTCAGCCCCGACGGATGCGCGGCAAGGTGTTCCTCGATCGCCAACACGGTTCCCGAAGTAGGCGCATGCACGGCGGCCGACATCCAGCCGTCGGCGCCGCCGATCAACTGCCCTTTCAGCACCTGGTCGCCGGCTTCGACCAGCGGGTTCGGCACTCCGCCGATGTTCTGGTGCAAGGGTACGTACAGACGCGCCGGCAGCGGCGCCTGAGCAATCGGCTGCTGCACCGACGGCGCCTTGTGGGTCTGCGGTTTGACGCCACCCTTGAAGCTGAACAATCGCTGCAGCATTCCGGTCGCCTCAGGCGGCACGCTTGATTTCGATCACCGGGTACTTCCACTTCCAGTTGTCGAGCTTCTCGGCGATCGGCTGCATCACGATGCACTCGACCGGACAGGGATTGACGCACAGCTCGCAACCGGTACACAGCGGTTCGATGATCGTGTGCATCTGCTTGGCGGCACCGACGATGGCGTCGACCGGACACGCCTGGATACAAAGGGTGCAGCCGATACACGTCTGTTCGTCGATGATCGCCACCTGTTTCGGCTTCTCCTCGGCTTCCAGCGGCTTGACTTCGCGGCCGAGCAGGTCGGCCAGCTTGCGCACGCCATCCATGCCGCCCGGCGGGCACAGGTTGATGTCCGCTTCGCCGGCCGAAATCGCCGTCGCGTACGGTTTGCAGCCGGGGTAGCCGCACTGCCCGCACTGCGTCTGCGGCAGTATCGCTTCGATCTTCTCGACCAGCGGGTCGCCCTCGACCTTGAACTTGATCGAGGCATACCCGAGCGCCGCGCCCAGGACAATGGCGCCCAGAGCCATGATCGCGATAGTAATGATCATCAGCTGGCGACGGTCATTGGTAGCGATCCAGCCCGGCGAAACCCATGAAGGCCAGGCTCATCAAGCCCGCGGTAACCATCGCGATGGCCGTTCCCCGAAAATGAACGGGTACATCGGCGCCCTCGACGCGTTCGCGGATCCCGGCAAAGAGCACCAGCACCAGCGAAAAGCCGACGGCACTGCCGGCGCCGAAGAGCAGCGACTCGACGAAGTCGTGCTGGTTGGCGATATTCAGCAGCGGCACGCCGAGAACCGCGCAATTGGTAGTGATCAACGGCAGGTAGATGCCCAGCACCTGGTGCAGCACAGGGCTGGTTTTCTGGATCACCATCTCGGTCAGCTGAACGATGGCCGCGATGGTGACGATGAACGACAGCGTCCGCAGGTATTCGAGCCCGAACGGCATCAACAGGTAATGGTCGATGATGTAGCTGGCACCGGTGGCGACGGTGAGCACGAACGTGGTCGCCGCCCCCATCCCGAAGGCCGTCTCCAGTTTCCTGGAGACGCCCATGAACGGGCACAGGCCCAGGATCTTCACCAGGACGACGTTATTGACGAGCACCGCCCCGACGATGATGAACAGGTAGTGAGTCATGGTTTGCGTAAGCCGTAGGCAGCCCGGTCCGGGGCGCCGCGATTATCTCGTGTCAAATGCGTGCGTTCAACCACGTTGTCAGTAACACCTTCCGGTTTCGGCAGCAAGGGCTTCCGGATCAGGGTGCGCGCAGTGCGGCGATCGCCGCCGCGGCCTCGGCGACGAGTTCCGGACCACGGTAGATGAAACCCGAGTAGAACTGCACCAGGCTGGCGCCGGCAACGATCTTCGCCGCCGCATCGGCACCGTTCATGACGCCGCCGACACCAATGATCGGCACTTCGCCGGCCAGCGCGGCGGCCAGCTTGCCGAGCACCGCGGTGGACAGCGCCAGCAGCGGAGCACCGGACAGCCCACCCGCCTGCTCGGCACCTCGCAGCCCCTCGACCCCGGCCCGCGAGAGCGTGGTGTTGGTGGCGATGACTCCGTCCATGCGGTGCTGGCGGAGCAGGTCGGCAATCGCCTGGATCTGCTGATCTTCGAGGTCCGGGGCGATCTTCAACGTCAGCGGCACGTACTTGCCGTGTTGGTCGGCAAGCCGCGCCTGCGCGTCCTTCAGGCCGCCGAGCAGCGCGTCAAGCGCGTCGTCCTGTTGCAGGTCGCGCAGATTCTTGGTGTTCGGGCTGGAGATATTGACCGCCACGTAACTTGCCGCCGCGTAGACGCGTTCGAGGCAGAACAGGTAGTCGCTTGCCGCCTCGCTGATCGGCGTATCGAAATTCTTGCCGATATTGATCCCCAGGACGCCGCCCCAGCGGACGAATTTGGCGGCCGCAACGTTGGCCAGCAGCCTTTCGACGCCGTCATTGTTGAAACCCATGCGGTTGACGATCGCCTGCCTTTCCGGGATGCGGAACAGACGTGGCCGCGGATTGCCGGGCTGCGGCCGCGGCGTGACCGTTCCGACCTCGATGAAACCGAAACCCAACGCCGCGAGGGCATCGATGTGCTCGCCATTCTTGTCCAGTCCGGCTGCCAGACCGACCGCATTGGGAAAATCGAGCCCCATCACCTGCACCGGCTGCGGCGGTACTGAACGCGCCAGCAGGCAGGACACGCCAGCGGCATTGACGAAGTCGACGCCAGCCATCCCGATGCCGTGCGCGGTCTCGGCGTCGAGGGCGAAAAAAAACTTGCGAAGCAGCGGATAGATCATCGGTGGATTTTACCGCATCGCAGCATGTGGCGCTTGACGAGGGGGCCGATTCGGCTTCCTCGGCGACGCGGGCATCCCGGCCGGCGACACTGCCACTACGAGATGCGAAATAACTCCACCAGCCATGGTCACTCTGGCACCAATCGATCCGGCGCCTTCGCATGCGCCGCGCCAACGAGAAACGGCGACCTGCGGGTCGCCGTTTCTCGTTGCGAAAGCGTGCGTTCAGCCGTTCTTGCGACGGCGAGCGGCACCGAGGCCGAGCAGTGCCAGACCGCCGAGCGCCAGGCTGCCCGGCTCGGGGACGTTGCAGCCCGTCTGGCAAACCTGCTGCAGCGAGCCGACCGTCATGTCGTCGAAAGCGAAGAAATCGCCGCCGCCTGGGTTGGTATCGAAGAAGTCGATGGAGGTAAACTCCTCGGCCGCGCTGGTCGCGATCAAACCGAAGTAGAGAGCCGACCCGTCCTGGAAGGGTGTTGCCGGTACGTTCGGTACGTCAATATCTTCCGAGCCACCACCCGCTTTGTGGACGCGGATCCAGAGATCCCCGCCGAACTCGCCGATGTCCATTCCGAAGAACCCGAAGGCCCCGACGTTGGAGCCAAAGGTCACACCGAAAGAGGTCGAGCTGGTCTCGACAAAATGGACGCCAGAGTGCGGATAGCGGCCAACGCCATTGGTGCCGGCGCCCTGGAATACGACCGTCGCGCTACCGGTCAGGGTGGCGGCGCCCGCACCGGGGAAAACCAGGCCGATCGGCGGCGTCGTGCCAGCGGGGATGCCTTCGAAAGTCTCGGTGCCCACACCCTGCAGGAAAGACAGGAAGCTTGCCTGGGCCGCTTCGGAGTTGGTGAAGGAAGCCCGCGTGCCCCCTGAGCCGTCGGCGTCAATACCCGAGAAGGTGGTGTAGGCGTGCGCGCCGAACGACGCTGCGCCGAGGCCAACCGCTGCGATCGCGGTCATGATCGATTTGTTCAACATGGTGTTCTCCTGAATAGTCTGGAAGTGAAGAACCGGAGTCTGTGCCGGCGCAGGCATGAAGCGGAAAATTACTGCTGCAGCCAACAATAAGCAACAAGCGTACCAGGATTTTAAATTCTTTATTTAGCAATACGTTATGCGCATGGAAATGGCAGGCTAGGCGGCGATATGTAAAGAATATCGACAGCGCGCCTTCCGACTGTTTGCCCCTTTCCCGGGCGCGCCGCCCTGCCCCGCCCCTCGCGGCGCGTGGCCCAGCACCTGCGGATTGACGCCGTCGCGCGCCCCGTTCGACTCGCCTGCCAAGATCAGTCGAGGCGCCTGATGCCGGTTCCTGACCGAGACGGTGACGGCGCCGTTGCCTGGCAAGGGCGCCTCCAGAGTTCTGCTGGCAAGCAGCTCGGGTCGCTGAAAGACGGCGATTGGCCGCAATTTGGCACCACGCCTGGCGGGAATCGACGCTGAGGTGCCGTCGGATTTTTTTACACCACTCAAGCAGCACCACCGACCAAATCTCACAGGATGTTGATTCTATTGCTTGTTTATGATCTGGCACGATTCTGGCTTAGCGTATCCTGCAAGCTCGTCAAGACCACTTTCCACCAAGGAGATCAGAAATGTTCCGCAAGCCCCTACTCAGTGCCTTGGCCGTTGCCGGCCTCGCGGCCACCTCGTTCAGCGCCCATGCCTATCAGACTTTCTTTGGCGAAGACGCGAACGGCAGCGCCTCGGTACCACTGGCCAGCACCCCCAACTCGAATGCGGCACAGGCCAGCTTTCTGTCGTTCCTGACGGGTGTCGGCACGGAAACCTTTGAGACTCAGACCACAGGAGCCAGCGCTCCGCTGATCCTCACTTTCCCCGGTGCCGGAACCGCGACGCTGTCGGGCGGAAGCGGTTCGGTCCAAGCGGTTGCTCCTGGCACGACCAACGGAGCTGGTCGCTACAGCATTCCTTCCGCCAGCTCGTCGAAGTATTGGGAAGTATCTGCGGGAGGCGGCGGCAACTTCACCATCACCTTTTCGCAATCGATCGCCGCCCTCGGTTTCTACGGCATCGACATTGGCGATTTTGGCGGGCAGCTGACCCTTGGCATCAATGGCGGCAGCCTGACCGTGCCTAATACTGTCGGCAGCAGCGGCTCGACCGATGGCTCCGTGCTGTTTTACGGACTGATCGCCGAGAATGTCGGTGAAGAGTTTACCAGCGTCACTTTCAATACCACCACGGGCCAAGGTGACGTGTTTGCCTTCGATGACTTCACCATCGGCACCGTAGAGCAGGTTTGCGTCCCGGGCACGCCGGGCTGTGGTCCGACGGTACCCGAGCCCGCAACCCTGGCCTTGCTTGGCCTGGCGCTGGCAGGTTTTGGCGTTTCCCGCAAGCGCAACATTTGAGAACTGAAGGGTAAGGCAGAGGGCAGGCTTTCGCCTGCCCTTTTTTTTGCGGCGGGGCATTCGACCCACCCGCACCTACCTTTCGGGGGGTACTTGCCGAAGCCACACGCCAAACGCCGGGCAAGAACCCCCGCCAGACACCGCATGATCACGCCCTGCGCATGACTTGCAGCGCCCTTCCGAAGCGCACCTGCCCATACCTCACGGGTTGGTGCGCAACAGCAACTCGGAAAACTGATCGGCTGGCAGCGGTCGGCTGAAGTAGTAGCCCTGAATCTCCTCGCATCCGGCTTCGCGAAGGAAGTCCATTTGCGCGGCAGTCTCGACGCCTTTGGCAATCACCGACAGGCCAACGTTTTTGGCGATGCTGAAGATCGTCCTGGCAATCGCCGAGTCGCAGGGGATGCCGCGCACGAAGGACTGGCCGAGCGAGCTTGAGATTGTCGATTGGGAAGCGCTTGAGGTACGACAGGCGGGAGTAACCGGTACCGAAGTCGCAGCGACGATTCCGCCACACGCTGCCCCACAAGCTTTCTCCCGACGTCTTCTTTCGCCTTGCGGTCGTTTCCCGGCCACCGCTTTCGGGACAGCCGAGGAATCACTCGTCGTTGGGATCGACATGCAGCAGACGGATATCCCGGCCGAGAGACTCAGTCGCCGCATAACCGAACAGGCGTTCGGCCCCCGGGTTCCAGCCAGTGATGCAGCCACCGAGGCCAATGGTGATCAGCGCGTCACGGGCCTGATCGAGGAGCAGCGCCTGGCGGCACGTCCGCTCGGCGCTCACCACCAGCACCGCGAGGTTCTGCTGCTGCCGGCAATGCATCGCCAGGAGGGTCGGGAATCGCTTGCCTTGCGACCATCGGCAACCTGCGCTACCGTTCCGAACTGATTCTGGCAGCCCAGTAGAAGGCGCCTATCTGCGCCGTGGCATGGCCGGCCGGGCTGATCTCGAGGCTTGACAGCAGCGCCTTCGCCTGCGCGAAATCCCTGGTTTCTCCGGCCTGTACAACGGCCAGCAGGGCGCCCAGCGTACCCTGGCGCAGCGCCAGTGCGGCAGCAACGTCCGACGGCAGAGGCAGGTCGCTGAGGATTTCGCGCATCGGCATCTTGAGCAGGATGTCGAGCAAGGAAAAGATGCCGGTCATGAACGCGGCGTCACCGATTTCCCGAGCGTCGCTGCCCGAGTCAAGGGTGGCGGCCAGCAATTCCATCTGACGTCCCCGTGCCGCTGCCAGTTGCAGCAATGGATTGGGCTTGTTGCCATGGGCCAGCTGGTCGGCGTAGATCAGCAACTGCAGCCAGCGCTGCAACTGTCGACGACCGAGCAGCGCGATGGCCTGATTGAAGCTGCTGATCCGGGTCTTGGCGCCGACGGCGACCGAATTGACCAGACGCAACAGGTTATACGAAAGCCGTGGTTCCTGGCGGAAGACCTCTTCGATCTCGCGGGTGTCGGCGTCCTGAATGACCAGGCTCAACAGCCGGAGGACCTTCAGCCGTGCCAGGTCCGGCTCGCCGCCGGAGGTCGGGTCAATGATCGTCACGAAGCTGCTGTCACTGAAGTCGAAGTGCCTGGCCGCCAGCCACTCGAAGGCGTCCAACGACCCGACGCCGGTGGCGATCTTGCGCAACGCGTTGCGCTCGAGATCGCGCCAATCGAGGAGCGACAGTTCGTAACGGGCAAGCGTCGCATCGACTTGCAGATGATCAAAAGCGGCGCGTGGGATCGCCTTGATACGTTCCGCATGGTCAAGCTGCAAGGCCAGATGGCGCCCCTTCCTGCGCAGGCCGGCGCACAGTTCGATCGCCTGACCGTCGTCCAGAGCCGCAGCCGGGAGGACAAAGATGGCTTGGTTGGCCTCGAATTTCTCGATAAACTCGCTGTCGCTCAGCCACCTCGGGTCAATCCTCATCACCAGCGGCATCAGCCTGGCGAGGGGAGCCGCGCCAGCATCGACAAAGCAGCGAGCAAGATCGCTGGCATCGGTCGGATCGGGGCTTGCGTAACACCAGTCAAGCGCCGCCCAATGCTTGTCGGCAGCAAGCAGTGGGCGAAAGAAAGAATAGGAATCCGGCATGGTCGTTGTTCTTGTCGTGAGGGTCGAAGTCCTGCACTGCTAGACTCGTGAAGTCTTGAATCCATGCCTTCCGAAGCTGGCATGAGCCGGTCGCAGCCAAACGTCCATGTTACTACCGCGGACCTTGAACTCGAACCCTGAATCATCACTTTGAACAAGGATAACGGCATGCCACACGTTTTCTTGAGCGTGCTGCGGCTGGCAGCGACCCCGGCGCTACTGCTGATCCTGGTCTTTTCGTCAGCGATCGAGGCGCGCGAACTGCGCCTGGCGACAACCACCAGCACCGACAACTCCGGATTGCTGCGCGCCATCGTGCCGCAGTTCGAGCAAACGCGGGGAGTCAAGGTGCACGTCGTCTCGGTTGGTACCGGAAAGGCGCTCAAACTGGCCGAGAACGGCGACGTCGACGTCGTGCTGGTCCACGACCGCCGCGCCGAAGATGCCTTCGTCGCCGCCGGCCACGGCGTCGGGCGACGCGACGTGATGTATAACGACTTCGTCCTGGTCGGGCCGAAGAGCGACCCGGCCGGCGTGCGCGGCGGCAGGGACGTCCTGCAGGCGATGCGCAAAATCGCCGCCACCCAGGCGCGCTTTGTCTCGCGCGGCGACGATTCCGGAACCGAGCGGATGGAAAAAGGCTACTGGCGGCAGCTCGGGATGGCCGTCACCGGAGCACCGTGGCACGTCGCTGCCGGCCAGGGCATGGGCGAGGTGCTGACCATGGCCGGCGAGATGCAAGCCTACACGCTGGCCGATCGTGCCACCTATGTGACCTACCAGGCGAGGACCGGTCTGGACATTCTGGTGCAGGGTGATCCGCGCATGTTCAATCCTTACGGCATCATCGCGGTCAGCCCCGGGAAATATCCGGAGATCCATTTCACCGACGCCATGGCGCTGATCGATTGGTTGACCAGCGCTGCCGGGCGGTCGGCGATCAGCGCCTTCCGCCCCAATGGAGAACCATTGTTCTTTGTCACTCCCGACAACAACAAGTAGCAGTGCCGCCTTTGACCCTGGTCGACGCCACCCACGCCGCGCTGCGGCTGCTGCTGTCCGGTGACCCGGACCTGTGGGGTATCGTCGGCGTATCGCTCTCGGTAACGCTGCGCGCGATGCTGATCGCCATGCCGCTGGGAGTCGGCGCCGGCTACCTGCTGGCCACCCTGCGCTTTCCGGGGCGACGGGTCGTGGTGGTGGTCGTTCAGGGGCTGCTGGCGTCGCCGACGGTGGTCGTCGGCCTGCTCCTCTACCTGCTGCTCTCGCGCCAGGGTGTCTTTGGCCAGCTGCAGCTGTTGTTCAGCCAGACGGCGATGGTCATTGGCCAGGTGCTGATCGCCCTGCCGGTACTGATTACCTTCTCCTTGTCGGCGATCCAGGGCGCCGACCCGCGCGCGCGCGAGACCGCCGTGGCGCTCGGCGCAGCGGCTCCGCGCGTCGCCTGGACGATGCTCGTCGAAGTTCGCTTCGCGCTGATGGCCGCGGTCTGCAACGCCTTCGGCCGAGTCGTCTCGGAGATCGGCTGCTCACTGATGGTCGGCGGCAACATTGCCGGCGTGACCCGTAACATCCCGACGGCGATCGCCCTCGAAACGAGCAAGGGCGACTTCGCGCAGGGAATTGCTCTGGGCATCGTGCTGATGGTCGTCGCGCTGGGGATCAACTCGGCCTTCGCCTTCTTTCAGGGGGAATCGCGGCGATGACGCTGTTGGCGGTATCCGAGTTGACCAAGTCATTCGGCGAACGGCGCCTGCTGTCGATCGACCAGCTGACGCTCACCGCTGGCAAGAGCTACGTGCTGACTGGCGAAAACGGCAGCGGCAAGTCGACCCTGTTGCGCATCGTGGCCGGAATCGAAACGCCCGACAGCGGTGTCGGGCACTACCGGGGGCAGCGCTTCGACTGGAAGCCCTATCCCGACTGGCTGCGCCGCGAAGTGATCTATGTGCATCAGCATCCCTACCTGTTTCACACCAGCGTCGCGGACAACATCGCCTATGGGCTGCGCGCCCGCAGGGTCGACCTGCGCCAGCGAGAGGGCATGGTGGCAGCGGCGGTCGCCTGGGCTCGACTCGAACACCTGCTGGCGACGCCACCCCAGAAGCTATCGGGCGGCGAGCGCCAGCGCGTCGCGCTGGCACGCGCCTGGGTGCTGGCGCCGAAGGTGCTCCTGCTCGACGAGCCGACCGCCAATCTGGACGCCGAATCGCGCCAGCAAACGATTGACCTGCTGCGCGCGTTCTGCACGCCGCAGAGCACCACGGTGGTTGCCTGCCACGATCGCGACGTCATCGCTCTGCCCGAGATGCAGCCGCTGCACCTTGCCGGCGGGCAGATCCGACCGACCATCGCGGCACCGGCCGACGCCGCTGACCGGGAGCCGAATGCCGCCCTGAAACGCCCGGTGGACGTGACATGAAGCAGGACTGGCGGAACAAGCGCCTTGCCACCGCGCCAAGATGTCGAAAAAATTTACAGCCAGTCTTTGATGCGCCCCGTCCACGACCTCAAGTAGAACACCAACAGCTTGATATCATGCGCTTCACAGGCGCCTGACGAGCTTCAGGCACGATTTGTGCTTTGCACTCTGCGAAGATCGGTTTTGCACGAAAGGCACCAGCAAACCGCGTCTTGGCCTATTTCTTTCTCGGCGCACGGCGGCCGACGACAGCAGGACTAATTGGAGGCAGGACATGAATAATTCCTTGAAGACACGTTTGACCTATTGCCTGAGCGCCGCAGCCCTGTTCGCGGGAGTGCACGGAAACGCCCAGGCATTGACCTTGGGAGTCGATTTCGCCGGGAGTTACACCGCTGCCAGCCTCGGCTCGATCGCCGGGCTTCCGACCCCCTATGGCGGCCTGACGCTGAAGGCCGGTTCCCCGAATACGCTGCTCATCGGCGGCGCGGCAAACACGGACGCGGGCTTGATCTACGAGCTGGGCGTCACCCGCGACGCCGGCAATCACATCATCGGATTCACCGGTTCGCCAACAGCCATTGGGACCGTCGGGACGTACAACGATGGCGGCGTGACCTATGGACCGGGAGGTGTTCTGTTCACCTCGCAATGGCCGGTGAACAAACTCGGTCAGACCAAGCCGGGAAGTACCGCCGAAGACAAGGTGATCGACCTGGCGCCGCTCGGCGTCGCCGACTCGCACGCCGCGATCAATTTTGTCCCGGCCGGCTTTGGCGGAGCGGGTAGCATGAAGCTGGTTTCGTGGGCGGGTGGCGAATGGTATAACGCGACCTACAGTCCCGATGGTAGCGGCACCTTCAACATCGACTCGGTGACGCAGATCGATCTCGACCTGTCGACAGGTGCGATGGACAATCTTCCTGGCGGTCCCGAAGGATTTGTCTACATCGCCGCCGGCAATGCGGGCTTCACGGTCAATAGCCTCCTGGTTTCCGAGTACAGCGCAGGGAACGTAGCGGCGTACGATCTGGACGCGAATGGCAATCCCCTGTTGAACACACGAAGGGACTTCATTACCGGGCTGGTTGGAGCTGAAGGCGCGGCGATCGATCCGGTCACCGGCGATTTCCTCTTCTCGACCTTCGGCGGCGCCAATGAGGTGATCGTCGTTCAGGGGTTCACGGTGCCCGTCGGTGTACCCGAGCCAACGACTCTGGCACTGCTCGGTCTTGCCCTGGCCGGACTTGGCTTCGGCCGCCGCCAGCGCGCCGGCTGAATCGGCGGCTCGAATCGGCAGCAGACCCCGCCATGGCGGGGTCTTTTTTTTTCGGCCAGATGTTGTCGACCGGGCCATCGCGGTTGACCACCGGACAGATCAAGCCGAAGCGACGATGCGGCGCGGCCGCAGACTGCCCTGCTCGTTGCGCTCACCGAGTCCGAGCAGGCGGTGCCCGCCGTAGACGCGGCATTTCCCTGGCAGCCCGCTGCTCCTCACCGGATTGCCGTGGACAAAACGCAGCGCGTCGGCGTCGTCCAGGTAGACCGGCGGCAGACTCTGCAGCAGGCGATCGGGGGCCAGCAACCAGCACCGGCGATCTTCGTCGGCGAGCGCTGCCAGCTGCTCCAGGGTCACCGCATCGCTGACCGCCAGCGGTCCGGCGGCAAGGCGACGGAGCGCCGTCAGGTGCGCCAGCGACGCCAGAGCCTTTCCCAGGTCCTCGGCCAGGCTACGGATATAGGTGCCCTTGCTGCAGGTCACCCGCAAACGACAACGGCCAGCCGAAAAATCGAGCAGGGTCAGTTCGTGAATGGTCACCTCGCGCGCCTCGCGATCGACTTCCAGCCCCTGACGCGCCAGCTCGTAGAGCGGCTTTCCGTCCCGCTTCAAGGCCGAGTACATCGGCGGAATCTGGCGAACGGTGCCGCGGAAACGCGGCAGGGCCGCTTCCAGATCGGCCAGCCGGAAGTTGACCGGGCAGCGCTCGACGACGAGGCCATCGACATCGCCGGTAGCGGTTCGGGCGCCGAACTGCAGTTCGGCTTCGTAGGTCTTGTCGGCGGCCAGCAGGTCGACGGCGAACTTGGTCGCCTCGCCGAAACACAGCGGCAACAGGCCGCTGGCCAGCGGATCGAGAGTACCGGTATGGCCCGCCTTGGCGGCCGAAAAAAGGCGACGGGCCGCCTGCAGCGCCGAGTTCGAAGTCATGCCGGTCGGCTTGTCGAGGAGCAGGACGCCATCGACCCGTCGCCAGGTCTTTCCGATGCTCAAACTCAAGCGACGTCTGGCGGGTCGGTCTGATCGGAGATCGCCGATGCTTCCCTGATCAGCTTCGACATCTGGGCCCCACGCTCGAGCGACTCGTCGAAGATGAAATGCAGTTGCGGCGTGGTGTGAATGCTGATCCGCTTGCCAAGCTCGCTGCGCAGGAATCCGGACGCTTTTTGCAGACCGAGCTGGATCGTTTCCAGGCTCTCGCTGCCGGCCAGACTGCTGAAATAGACCTTGGCATGCGCGTAATCGGCGCTGATCAGAACATCGGTCAGGCTGATCATGCCGACGCGCGGATCCCGGAGCTCGGTGCGGATCACCTCGGCCAGTTCGCGACGGATCTGCTCGCAGATCCGGTCCCGACGCGCAAATCCCTTGTTCGCAGGCACCTACAGCAACTTCCTGGCGACTTCCGTGACGTCGTAGGCCTCGAGCTGGTCGCCCTCGTCGTACGCACTGAAGTTCTTTAGCGAGAGACCGCATTCGAAACCGGCGCGAACCTCTTTGGCGTCGTCCTTGAAGCGCTTCAGTCCATCCAGCTCGCCGTCCCAGACGACAATATGATTGCGTAGCAGGCGTACCCGCGAGTGGCGTTTGATCACCCCTTCGAGGACATAGCAGCCGGCAATGGTGCCAATCCTGGTCGCCCGGAAGACCTGCCTGATTTCGACCAGGCCGGTGATGTCCTCGCGCTTCTCCGGCGCCAGCATGCCCGACAGCGCGGCCTTCACTTCATCGACCGCGTCATAAATGATGTTGTAGTAGCGGATGTCGACCCCCGCGTGTTCTGCCGCCTTGCGTGCGCCGGCGTCGGCACGGGCATTGAAGCCGATGATCACCGCTTTCGAGGCGTGCGCCAGGTGCACGTCGGACTCGCTGATCGCTCCCACCGCGGCGTGGATGACGTTGACCTTGACTTCGCCGGTGGACAGCTTCTGCAGCGACTGCACCAGGGCCTCTTGCGACCCCTGGACGTCGGCCTTGATGATCAGCGGCAAAATCCTGGCTTCCGTTTCGGTCATCTGGTCGAGGATCGTCTCGAGATTGGCCGCCTGCTTGGTCGCCAGCTTGACGTCGCGGTACTTGCCCTGACGGAACAGCGCGATCTCGCGCGCCTTGCGCTCGTCGGCCAGAACGACAGCCTCCTGACCGGCAGCGGGGACGTCCGAGAGGCCCAGGATTTCGACCGGAATCGACGGCCCGGCCTTCTTGATCACCTTGCCGTTCTCGTCGAGCATCGCGCGAACGCGACCGAAGACCTCACCAGCCAGCACCACGTCGCCCTGGCGAAGCGTTCCCGACAGAACCAGCATGGTCGCCACCGGGCCACGTCCCTTGTCCAGGCGCGCCTCGATGATCAGACCTTTGGCCGGCGCTTCGCGCGGCGCCTTCAGTTCGAGCATGTCGGCCTGGAGCAGGACGTTTTCGAGCAATTCGTCGATCCCGACTCCGGTCTTCGCCGAGACCGGAATGAACGGCGAATCGCCGCCGTATTCTTCCGGCACCACCTGCTCGGCAACCAGTTCCTGCTTGACCCGGTCGATTTGCGCGCCGGGCTTGTCGATCTTGTTCACCGCCACCACCAGCGGCACCCCGGCGGCCTTCGCGTGGTGAATCGCTTCCCGCGTCTGCGGCATGACGCCGTCGTCGGCGGCAACGACCAGGATGACCAGGTCGGTGGCTTTGGCGCCGCGCGCGCGCATCGCCGTAAACGCCTCGTGGCCCGGCGTATCGAGGAAGGTCACCATGCCCCGATCGGTTTCGACGTGATACGCGCCGATATGCTGGGTGATCCCACCCGCCTCGCCGCTGGCGACGCGCGTACGGCGAATGTAGTCGAGCAGCGAGGTCTTGCCGTGGTCGACGTGGCCCATCACCGTCACCACCGGTGCGCGCGGTTCCAGCGGCACGTCCTTGTGGTCGGACGGCGTGTCATCGAGGAAGGCGTCGGGGTCGTCGAGCTTGGCGGCAAACGCCAGGTGGCCCATTTCCTCGACGATGATCATCGCCGTTTCCTGATCGAGCACCTGGTTGATGGTCACCATCGAACCCATCTTCATCAACGCCTTGATCACTTCGGTGGCCTTGACCGCCATTTTGTGAGCCAGCTCGGCGACCGAGATGGTTTCGGGCACGTGCACCTGGTGAATGACCGGATCGATCGGCGCCTGAAAGGAATGCTGCTCGTCATCGCCGCTGCCCCGACCCCCGCGCTTGGCGTGCTTGTTGTCCCGCCAGCCCGCGCCACCGGTCGCGCCACGCGTTCTCAGCCCGGCGCGCTTGTTGGCACCCTCGTTCTTCCACTGGCCCTTCTTGTCGGCGACTTTCTTGTCGGGTGTTTTCTTGTCCGATGCCGCCGGCTTGCCGGCCGGCTTGTGCAAGGTCTTGTCTTCGGCGGGCCGCTCGCTGGCGGTCTGCGCGGCGACCTGCTTGGCGACCCCGGCCGCTTTGGCCGCGACCGCCTTGTCTTCGGCATCCTGTTTCAGGCGTGCCAGGTCGGCCACGCGCTGCTGCTTGTTCTTGAACTCGGCTTCCTGCAGCGCGCGCAGCTCGGCGTGACGCCGCGCTTCCTCGGCGCGAAGCTTCTGCTGCTCCTCGCCGATGATCGACGCACGGGTCACCACCTTCTTGACCCCCGCCTTGGCCTCGAGCAGCGGCTCTGGTCTTGCCTCGGCGATCCTTTCGGGCGGCGCCTCGACCACCGCTTCTGCCGGTTTGTCGGCGGCCGCCTCGGCTCGGGCTTCGACAACCGGCTCGGCTGGCGCTTCAACCAGCGCTTCAACCAGCGCTGCGATCGGTTCAGGCGGCGCTTCAACGGGGGCAGTCGCCGCTTCGACGAGCACTTCGAGCGGATCGGCGAGTATGGCCTCGCCTGCCGGCTCGACCGCCAGCTCCTCCAGCAGCGGCTCGGCCTGGACCGGCCGCGCTTCGACCGGATCGCGTTTGACCAGCACGCGCTTCTTGCGCACCTCCACCTGCACCGTACGCGACTTGCCATGCGAATCCTGCGAGCGGATTTCGCTGGTTTCCTTGCGCGTCAGGGTGATCTTGGTCTTGGCGTCGACGCTGCCGTGCGAACGCCGCAAATAATCGAGCAGCTTCGCCTTGTCCTGCTCGGACAGCAGATCGTCGGCCAGACCCTTGGCAACACCGGCCTTTTGCAACTGCTGCAGCAAGGTACCAGTGGGCATCTTCAACTGGGTGGCAAATTGGGCAACACTTGTTTGCGCCATATGAGTTCCTTTTTCCCGCTTACTCGAACCAGTGCGCACGCGCCGTGGTGATCAGTTGTTTGGCCCGCTGGGAATCAATGCCGGTCATCTCGGTCAGTTCGTCGACGGCCAGATCGGCCAGATCGTCGCGCGTCTTGATCCCACTACCGGCCAGCGTGCCGGCCAGCGCCTTGTCCATCCCTTCGAGGCTCAGCATATCCTCGGCGACGTCCTCGATCTTCTCTTCGGTAACGATCGCCTCGGTGAGCAGAACGTTGCGTGCCCGCTCGCGCAGCTCCTGGACGGTCGCTTCGTCGAAGGACTCGATTTCGAGCATCTCGTGGACCGGCACGTAGGCCACTTCCTCAAGCGTCGAGAAGCCCTCCTCGATCAGGATGTTGGCCACTTCCTCATCGACGTCGAGCTTCTCCATCAACAGCACCCGGATCGCCGCGGCCTCGGCCTCGACCAGCGTCTTGGACTCTTCTTCGGTCATCAGGTTGATCGTCCACCCGGTCATTTCCGAAGCCAGGCGGACATTCTGGCCGCCGCGGCCAATGGCGATGGCCAGATTCTGCTCGTCGACCACCACGTCCATGCAATGCTTGTCTTCGTCGACAATGATCGAGCTGACTTCAGCCGGAGCCAGCGCGCCAACGACGAACTGCGCCGGATCGGCCGACCAGAGGACGATGTCGACGCGCTCGCCGGCCAGCTCGTTGGTCACCGCGGTAACCCGCATGCCGCGCATTCCGACACAGGTGCCGATCGGATCGATGCGCTGGTCGTTGGACTTGACCGCGATCTTGGCGCGCATGCCGGGGTCGCGCGCAGCCGCCTTGATCTCCAGCAAGCCGTCGTCGACCTCGGGAACTTCCAGGGCAAAGAGCTTGACAATGAACTCCGGCGCGGTGCGCGAAAGGATCAGTTGCGGACCGCGCGCAGCACGGTCGATGCGCAGCAGATAGGCCTTGACCCGGTCGCCAACGCGCAGATTTTCACGCGGAATCATCTGGTCGCGGGGCAGCAG
>DPSD01000564.1:0-290 GCA_003538495.1 Accumulibacter sp. | reverse complement strand
CCGGTAACCAGGTGTTCCTTGCGGCCGAGAAAGTCATTGAGAATCTGTTCGCGTTCGGCATCGCGGATTTTCTGCAGGATCACCTGCTTCGCCGCCTGCGCGCCGATGCGACCGAAATCAACGGGTTCCAGCGCCTCTTCCAGAAAATCGCCGACCTCGACCTCGGGGTCCTGCTCCAGGGCTTCCGACAAGGGGATCGTTTGCTCCTCGTCGAGGAAGTCCTCATCCGCGACGACCTCCCATCTGCGGAAGGTCTCGAAATCACCGGTTTCGCGATCAACCGCGACGCG
>DPSD01000583.1 GCA_003538495.1 Accumulibacter sp. | reverse complement strand
GCGAGTGTCTAAACTTCAGTTAAACCCAGCTGCAGGGAAGAATCCCGCTCCCGATCACGGTCGAACCTTACGTTCCAATCAGTCGATAGATGTAAAGTGGAGCTTCGAAAAGGGTAAAGTCTGGAAATCGGGGCTGGCGCTGCTCCTGCGGGTGCCGCCGCGATGACGCCGTCGTCGATCGGTCTGTCGGGCGGCAATCCGGAACATGATCGGGAGGAAGCAGCATGCGCAGCAAGATCGTTACCGCCGACGAAGCCATCGCCCTGATCCGCGATGGCGATACCCTGGCCAGTACAGGGTTCGTCCAGACCGGCTTCGCCGAGGCCCTGCTGTCGGCGCTGGAGCGCCGCTTCCTCGACACCGGCAGCCCAAAGAACCTGACCTTGTTCGCTGCCGCCGGCCAGGGTGATGGCAAGACGCTGGGGCTCAATCACCTGGGTCACCAGGGCTTGTTGCGCCGGGTGGTGGCGGGGCATTGGGGCCGGATGCCGAAAGTGGCGAAACTGGCGCTCGACAACCGCATCCAGGCCTATAACCTGCCGCAAGGCATCATCTGCCAGTTGTTTCGGGATCTGGCCGCGGGCAAACCTGGTTCCTTCTCGAAGGTCGGACTCCATACCTTCGTCGATCCCCGTTATGGCGGCAGCCGGATCAATGCCGCCACCACCAAGGACATCGTCAGCCTGGTCGAGGTCGATGGCGAGGAGTGGCTGTTCTACAAGGTCGGTCAGGTCAACGTCGCCTTCGTCCGCGGCACCACCTCGGATACCTTCGGCAACATCACCATGGAGCGGGAAGCCCTGACCCTCAACAACCTGGCCATGGCGATGGCGGCGAAGAACAGTAACGGCATCGTGATCGCCCAGGTCGAGCGGATCGCCGAGCGCAGCGGCCTGCCGCCAAGGCAGATCAAGATTCCGGGGATTCTGGTCGATTGCGTGGTCGTCGCCGAGCCGGCGCAGCACATGCAGACCCTGGCGACGCAGTACAGCGCCGCCTATGCCGGCGAGTTCCGGGTTCCGCTGGCCAGCCTGGTGTCGACGCCGCTGACCGAGCGCAAGATCATCGCCCGTCGTGCGGCCTTCGAGCTGCCACCCAACGGCATTATCAACCTCGGTGTCGGGATGCCCGAAGGGGTGGCGTCGGTGGCCAACGAGGAGCGCATCTCGCACCTGCTGACGATGACCGTGGAGTCCGGCCTGATCGGCGGCATTCCATCGACCGGTGGCAACTTCGGCACCGGGGTCAACATGGACGCGGTGATCGACGAGAATCAGCAATTCGATTTCTACGACGGCGGCGGCCTTGACATGGCGTGTCTTGGCATGGCCGAGTGCGATGCCGCCGGCAACGTCAACGTCAGCCGCTTCGGCGGCCGACTGACCGGCGCTGGCGGCTTCATCAACATCAGCCAGAACGCCCGCCTGGTGGTGTTCGTCGGCACCTTCACCGGCAATGGCCTGAAGGTCGAAGTCCATGACGGCAAGCTGAAAATTGTCGAGGAGGGGCGGCAGCGGAAATTCATCAAGCAGGTCGAACAGATCACCTTCAATGGCCAGTACGCCTACGATCGCGGCAAGCCGGTCTTTTACGTCACCGAACGCTGCGTTTTCCGCCGGGTCAGGGGCGGGCTGGCGCTGATCGAGGTGGCGCCCGGCATCGATGTCGACCGCGACATTCTGCCGAACATGGACTTCGAGCCGATCATCGGTGAATATGGCGTGATGGATGCGCGCATCTTCAATGCCAACCCGATGGGCCTGGAAGCCGAATTGCTCAACCTGTCGCTGCCGGAAAGGGTCATTTACGATCCGGAACGCAACATCCTGTTCCTCAATTTCGAGGGCATGCACGTCCGGGTCGAAGAGGACGTCAAGGCGATCTGGGACATTTGTGAGTTGCGTTGCCGGGCGGCCGGCAAGCGGGTCGGCGTGATCATCAACTACGACCGGTTCCGCATCAATCAGGACATGTACGACGCCTATGCCGAAATGGACCGCTACTTCCTGGCCAACTATTTCAGCCAGATCACCCGCTACGCCACCAGCGCGTTTCTGCGCGCCAAGCTCGGCGAGGCCTTCTCGGCGCGCAGCATCGCGCCGCACGTCTTTGAACGCCGGGAGGAAGCGCAGGCCTTCCTGGCCGGGCGCAGCGGCGACGCCAGCCCTGATGCGGACCGCCAGCCGCGCGTAGGCGGTGACTAAGCCTGCTGCGCGGCAACCGCCGGGGCCGACGCGAAGCGGACGCCGCGCCGAGCCAGCGCGGCCTTGCCACGAACGGTCAGATCGGTGGTGAAGCGGAATTGCTGCCGCGCGTCAATCGGATAAGCCTTGAGGCGGTAATGCGTGCCCCAGGGCCTTTCGTGCACGATCACCGTGATTGGCTCCAGATAATGCAGAAACGGGCTGGTCAGCGCGACATCCTGAAGTACCGCCTTGACGGTCGCCGCATCGTGCGCCGGGTCGAGGAAGAAATCGGCGACGCACTGGAGCTGCGGGCGACCGCCGTTGGCGTTGGCGATCGGATCGTTCCACAGGCGCAGGTGCGGGATGCTGACCTGGGTGTCGTCCGGCGTGAGAATCCGCACCGTGCGCATGCCGACATGCGTCACCTCGCCGTAGATCCCGTTGACCTCGATCCAGTCGCCATTGCGATAAGACCTTTCGCCGACGGCGACGATGCCGGCGATCAGACTGCTGGCGTAGTCCTTCAGCGCGAAACCGGCCGCCAGGCCGACCGATCCAAACAGGGCCACCATGTTCTGCAGAGAGGGCTCGACGATCAGTGGCACGATCATCAGCAGCGACGCGACCAGTATCCCCAGCCGCAACAAGGGCGCCATGGCCAGCAGGTAGAGGCGCTTCTGGCCGTGCAGGTAGCCGGCAAGCCACTGCAGGAGCTTCTGCACGGCGACGATCAGCAGTGTCGCGACAGCAAGGATCAGCAGTACCTCGACCACCGCAGCCGTATCGAACGCCGAGAACATCTGCGTCATCCGGGAACTTTCCATGATCAGCCCCGCAAGAAGTGGTCGCGCAGAAAACCGCGGGCGCGCAAGAATTCCCTGACCACGCCGTAGGCCGACGCGCTGACCCGCCAACGCTCGCCGTCCAGGATGACCGCCCCAAGGCTTCGCAACTCCAGCAGGCACGCCACCAGGCGATGGCCGGGCTGCGGCTGCAGTTCAGGCAGGACGAATTCCGGCAGCCCGTTGTGCAACAGCAGTCCATGCAGGAGGAAGGCCATGGCCTCGCCACCTTCCCGCGGCAGGACAGGCTCCCGAAGCTCCGTGGACACCCAGACTACGTCGGCGTCGGCTTCGGCCCCGTGCGCCTGCTCGCCGCTCTTTTCTTGGGCGTCCTCCACCTGCGCGGGTGCGGCGCGCAACGACGACCGCCAGAAGCTCCAGGCCGTACCGATGTTGCCGCCGCTATGGATGGCAAGGTGATTGATCTCCGGGCTGACCGCGCCGTCGGCCGGCGCGAGTTCCAGTCGCACCTCCTTGCCGGTGGTGGCGTTGCGAAATTGCAGGCGGCCCTGTCCGGCGCCTGCCACCAGTTCGGCAAGAAAGCGGGACAGGCGGGGTCCGTCGAACGCCTGGAGGGTCAGGGCATCCGGCTGCGGGAGCGGCCAGACCCGCTGCAGATAGGTCCAGGCCCAGCTATCGCAGGCGATCACACCGCGGCCCAGGGCGCCGCTGGTCGCTCGTTCCAGCAGCCGCCGGACAAGCTCCAGACCGTCGGCGTGGCGCAGATAGCAATGTTCGAGATGCGGCAACACCCATAGGCGGTCAGTCGCCGACCAGCTTTCGAGCCAGTGCCCGTGGTCGCCGAGAATCCGATCGACTGCCGGCGCTTCGACCAGCAGCGCCCGATGGCGGGCAGCCCAGTGCTCCAGAATCTCCGCGTGACCACAGTGCGGCTGCCCGATCACGAACTTCACCGTTTCGTCCGATCCGCCGGATTGCGGCCACCCGGCCAGAGCGGCATCGAGTGCGCTCGCCGCGCAACGCCAGTCGATCGGTCCCGCCAGATGCCGCAGCCGCGACTTCGGCAGCGCGCGCAAGTCGGCTTCGGCCTTGACCGGCGGCGGCTCCGGGTTGGCAGGATGCCGGAAGATCCGCTTCAACGACGCCCATTTTTCGAATGCCGCGGTCGCACCGACCGGGTTGGGAACGCGGTAATCGGCGAGCCGGACGAACTCCCACGGCGACGGCGGCGATGCGCTATCCTGTTTTTGTGCTGGTGGATGTGGTTCGGTAATCATCGTCCGGGCGGCTTCCCCGAAGCCGCAGCTGGTCATTCGCCTAGCATCATCCACCTTGGCGCGAGAATTGGCAAACAGCGGCTACCCCGAAGCGACCTCTGGCAGGCCGGCAAGACCCGCCACCCAGGTCGCGGCTTGGTCTCACCGTCCGGGGGGCAGTCATTGAACACCAGCGCAAGTCTCGGCGGTAGCCACCCATCACTCCCTTCATCGAGGCAGCGGCAAATGGAAAAGACACTTGACGTGATCATCATCGGCGCCGGCTCTGCCGGCCTCGCCGCCTTGCGCGAAGTGCGCAAGCGCACCGGGAACTTCCTGCTGATCAACGACGGCGACTACGGCACCACCTGCGCGCGCGTCGGTTGCATGCCTTCCAAGGCGCTGATCGAAGCCGCCAACGCCTATCATCGCCGTCACACCTTCGAGGCCTTCGGCATCCGCGGTGGCAGCGGGCTGGCGATCGACGTGCCGGCCGTGTTGCGCCGCGTGCGCACCCTGCGCGATGCATTCGTCGCCGGCACGCTCAGGGCCACCGACGGGCTGGGCGAGCGCAATCTGGCGTGCCGCGCCCGATTGTTGGGGCCGGATACGGTTGCCGCGGGCGGGCGCGAGTACCGCGCCAGACGTATCGTCATCGCCAGCGGCAGCCGCCCGGTGGTTCCCGACGCCTGGCGCGCGTTCGGCGACCGCATCCTGACCACCGACACCTTGTTCGAGCAGCAGGCGCTACCGCGCCGGATGGCGGTTATCGGCCTCGGCGCCATCGGTGTCGAGATGGCGCAGGCGCTGTCGCGACTCGGCGTCGAGGTTGCCGGCTTTGGCTCCAACCCGCACCTTGCCGGGCTCAGCGACGAAGCCGTCGACCACACGCTGGCCGACCTGCTGCGGCAGGAATTCGCGGTGCACACCGAGACCACGGCCGAACTGTCGGAGGCTGCTGACGGCATCGCGGTACGGTGGGGCGAGCGGCGACTGGTCGTCGATGGCGTCGTCGCGGCGATGGGCCGGCGCCCAAACATCGACGGTATCGGCCTCGAAGCGCTCGGCGTCGAACTCGACGCGCGCGGCATGCCACCGGTCAACCCGAACACCCTGCAGGTCGGAGACCTGCCAGTCTTTCTCGCCGGCGACGCAAACGGCCGCGTCGCCCTGCTGCACGAGGCCGCCGACGAGGGCCACATCGCCGGCATCAACGCCACCGCCGCCGAGCCGCGCTGCTTTCGCCGGCGGACGCCGCTGGCGATCGTTTTTTCCGACCCGAACGTGGCCGTCGTCGGTCGGCGCTGCGCCGATCTCGACGCCAACGCGGCCGTGATCGGCCAGGCCGACTTCGCCAGACAGGGCCGTGCGCGCACCGCGCAACGCAACAAGGGTCTGATGCGCCTCTATGCCGACCGGGCCAGCGGCCGTCTGCTTGGCGGCGAGATGTGCGCACCGGCCGCCGAACACATGGTGCACGTGCTGGCGCTGGCGATCGACCGCGAACTGACCGTGCACGAGCTGCTGCGACTGCCCTTCTACCACCCGGTGATCGAGGAAGGCATGCGCAGCGCGCTGCGCGAACTGGCGGCTCAACTCCCAGGCGGGACGGAGTCCGACCTCGCCGCCTGCGGCGGCTTCCAGGTTGAAGCGCTCGACTGACGCCGCCAGCCCAGCGCTCGTCAAGCGGTGCCGACCGGCCTCTGCGCGCGCGGCGCGCCGCGGGGCCGCTACAATCCACCCTTTGCCATTGCCAGTCGTCTGTTGCGCCGACATGCGGGCCCTGCCGCTGCCGGCCGCGGTGCGACGACCACGCATCCGGAGCCCACATGGACGTCTCGATCTCACCCGTCAGTGCCGCCGATGTCGACGCGATTGCCGCACTGGCACGCGTGGTCTGGCAACACACCTATCCCGGGATCATCAGCCAGGAGCAGATCGACTACATGCTCGCGCAACGCTACCAGCCGCAACTCGTGCTTCAGGAGTTGCAGATGCCGCATATCTGGTGGGATCAGCTGACCATCGACGGCCAGCTGGCCGGTTTCGTGTCGTGCCTGCTGGGCACTACCGCTGGCGAAATGAAGCTCGACAAGCTCTACGTCGACCCGGATCGGCAGCGCCTCGGAATCGGCGCGCGGCTGGTCGATCAGGTCGTCGCGCGAGCGCTGGCGGCAGGCTGCGGGACGCTGATCCTGGCGGTCAACAAGAACAACGAGCGGGCCATCGCCGCGTATCTGAGGCAGGGGTTCACCGTCCGCGAGTCGGTCTGCGTCGACATTGGCAGCGGATTCGTGATGGACGACTTTATAATGGCCAGATCGCTGCCCGCTGGCACTGCCGGATCCTGACCCACGATGAAACTGAGATTCGTCAAGATGCACGGACTGGGCAACGACTTCGTCGTGCTCGACGGCATTCGTCAGTCGCTGGAACTCGACAGCGAACAGCTGCGCTTTCTCGCTGATCGCCATTTCGGCGTCGGTTGCGACCAAATCCTGCTGGTCGAGCGCGCCACCCGCTCCGACGTTGATTTCCGCTATCGGATCTTCAACGCCGACGGCGGCGAGGTCGAGCAATGTGGCAACGGTGCGCGCTGCTTCGTCCGCTTCGTTCACGACCAGGGGCTGAGCAGCAAGCGCGAGATCCGCGTCGAAACGATGAGCGGGGTGATCGTCCCGCGGCTCGAGGATGACGGTCTGGTCAGCGTCGATATGGGCGTACCGCAGCTGACGCCGGCACAGGTGCCGTTCATCGGGTCGGCCGATGGCCCGCTGCAGACGCTGCAGACGCTGCAGGTCGGTGACCACCAAGTCACCATTACCGCCGTCGGGATGGGCAACCCGCACGCCGTGCAGGTCGTCGCCGATGTCGATACCGCGGCGGTCGAGCAGCAGGGACCATTGATCGAATCGCACCCGCGTTTTCCACAACGCGTCAACGCCGGTTTCATGCAGATCGTCGACCGCCAGGCCATTCGACTGCGGGTTTTCGAACGTGGCGCCGGCGAAACGCTGGCCTGCGGGACCGGCGCCTGCGCCGCGGTGGTGGCCGGCATCAGCCGCGGCCTGCTCGATTCGCCGGTGCGCGTGACAACGCGCGGCGGCATGCTGACCGTCGCCTGGCAGGGCGCCGGCGCCCCGGTGCTGATGACCGGCCCGGCGGTCACCGTATTCAAGGGAGAAATCGAACTATGAAGTCTGACGAAGTCGCGCACTACCTGCAGGACAATCCGCAGTTTTTCGAGGAGCACTCGGAGCTGATGGCCAATATGGTCATTCCGCATCCGCATGGTGGGCGGACGATCTCGATCACCGAACGCCAGATGCTCGCGCTGCGCGACAAGAACAAGCAACTCGAAAGCAAAATGGGCGAATTGCTGCAGTTTGGCGAGGAGAACGACGGGATCAGCGAGAAGATGCACCGGCTGGCGGTGGGAATGATCGCCGCCGGCAGTTTCCAGGCGGTGCTGCACACCCTGAACTTCCACCTGCGCGACGACTTTGCCGTTCCGCATCTGGCCGTTCGCCTCTGGGATCGCCCGGCCGATACCGACGAACTGCCCGAATTCGCGCAGGTCAGCCAGGAACTGCAGGCCTTTGCCGAAACGCTGGCGCAGCCCTACTGTGGTTCGACCAGCGGCTTCGAGACCTCATCGTGGTTTGGTGAAGCGTCCCCGCACGTTCGCTCGCAGGCCCTGATCGCGATGCGCAATGGCGGCGGCACGATCGGCATGATCGCCATGGGCAGCGAAGACGTCGAGCGTTTCTACGCCGGCATGGGGACGATCTACCTCGAACGTCTGGGCGAAATGGCTTCGGCGGCTCTGGCTCGCGTGCTCCGCTGACGCCGCGACAATGACCGCCAGCGCGTGTGCGGCGGAAGATCGTCGCGCCGGAATCAGCGCCTACCTCGACGAGCTGGCGCAGCAGCGACGGCTGTCACCGCATACGGTCAGCAACTATCGCCGTGATCTCCAATCGCTGTGTGGTCTGATCGCCGACCTGCCGGCCGACTGCGGCTTCGACGCCATCCAGACGTCTCACATCCGGCGCTTCGTCGCGCAGTTGCACACGCATGGTCTCGGCGGACGCTCGCTCGGGCGGACACTTTCCGCGTGGCGCGGCTTTTACCGCTGGCTCGGCCAGCGCGGAGTGACGACGCACAACCCGGTCGACGGCGTGCGGCCGCCGAAGAGCCCGAAGGCGCTGCCCAAGGCGCTTTCGCCAGACGAAGCAAATCTCCTGCTGGAAGCCCCCTGCGAGAACCTGCTGGCGATTCGCGACCAGGCGGTCTTCGAGCTGTTCTACTCGTCGGGCTTGCGCCTGGCCGAGCTCGCCGCCCTCGACCTTGCCGGTCTCGAAGACCTGCTGGCCGGCGAGGTGCGTGTCCTCGGCAAACGCAGCAAAGTGCGTATCGTCCCGGTTGGCAGCAAGGCCAGGGAGGCGGTGGCGGCGTGGGCTGCGCAGCGTCCGAAAATGGCGGCGAGCGACGAGACCGCATTGTTCGTCGGCCGGCGTGGCAAGCGTCTGGGCGTGCGCATGATCCAGCTCGCACTGGCACGGCGCGGGCTGGCGCAGGGCTTGCCGGCACGTGTGCATCCGCACATGTTGCGCCACTCGTTCGCCTCGCACGTTCTGCAGTCGTCGGGCGACCTGCGCGCGGTCCAGGAAATGCTCGGTCACGCCAGCATCGCCTCGACGCAGGTCTCAACCCACCTCGACTTCCAGCATCTGGCAGCGGTCTACACTCAAGCG
>DPSD01000721.1 GCA_003538495.1 Accumulibacter sp. | reverse complement strand
CCGAGGCCTTTACCGTGGCGCGTGCAGACTCGTCGCCCGCTCTCCGCCGCGCCACGGTAAAGGCCTCGGACCGTCGGCTTCGCCCCTGGCCAGTGTCAATCGCTGTTCCAGAGTATCATTGCGGGGCTTGTTGCAGGGTTTCTCAACCAGACGACCGTTCGGGCCAGACGATGACACCAGAGAGCAGCTATATCGCGCTGCAAAAAGACGATATTCTCCTCGGGAAGCCTCTTCCCTGGGCGGTTTTCGACCGTAGCCGGAAGCTCCTCCTGGAACCGGGTTCGGTAGTGGCCGTGCAATCGCAGCTCGACGCCTTGCTGGACAAGGGGATCTGTCGGGAGCGGCCAGGGGCGGACGTCAAGCTCGATTCCCGGCGCGAGCGCAGGGAATCCGGCGTAGGGGCCAGCACCGAGGCGGCTGGCGAGCGGGCGCTACCGCTCGACGAAATCAAGCTGGGCATCGGTGATCCCTTCCAGATCCAGACCCAGACCGAACACGCGGAAGCGCGGTACTACGTCAAGCTGATTGGCTATCTCAAAGGCAAGGGCGTCCTGGTAACGCTTCCAGAAGTCGATGGTCGGCTCTGTCTGGTGCGCGAAGGGCAGGCGTTTGTCGTTCGCTTTTTCTCGGGAAAGAGCGCCTATGCGTTCACGGCCAGTGTTCTGCGATCATCCAGCATCCCCTTTCCGCACATGTATCTCAGCTATCCGTCGCAGGTGCGCGGTCTGGTCGTCCGCACTGGCGAGCGAGTCCCGGTACGCATCATCTGCGCGATTGCCATGCGTGACGATACCAAGACGGTCAGCGCCGCCGGGATGCTGACCAATCTCAGCGTCAGTGGCGCCTTGCTGTCAGCGAAGGCCCGCCTGGGCAACCCCGGGGACCTGTTGTCGATCAAGTTTCGCGTCGAGATCCGGGAGATCGAATTCCTTGCTGCCCTTGACGCCGCGATCCGCTCGGTGTCCCGGGACGACTCGGGCGAATTCCTGCATGGCATACAGTTCGCGGGCTTGCCAGACGACGCCGCTATTGCGATGACCGCATTCGTCTATCAGAAGCTGGCCGAAACATCGCGCTGAGGCGCTGTCGTCGAAACGTCGCCCGCCGCTGCCGTGCTGGCGGTCGGCGTACACGATGCCTCTGGCATCGGCGCGGACAAAGCGGCGAGCAGGGACGGCGTTCGTGCCGTAAGGGCGGGCGAGCGGGGTGCCGGCCTTTACTCGGTGAGAATCAGGTTGTCACGATGGATGATTTCGGGTTCCTCGATGTAGCCGAGGATACCTTCTATGTCCTGGCTGGCACGACGCGCAATGCGTCGCGAATCACTGCTGCCGTAGTTGACCAGGCCGCGGGCGATCTCGTACCCCTCGTCGGCGATGCAGGCCACCGCCGCGCCGCGCTCGAACTCGCCCCGGACGGCAACGACGCCGATCGGCAGCAGGCTTCTTCCTTCGCGCAGGGCGTTGATTGCGCCGCTATCGAGAACCAGTTTGCCGTTCAGCTGCAGATGGTCGGCGAGCCATTGCTTGCGCGCCGTCAGCGCTTGCGTGCCAGAAACCAGCAGGGTGCCGAGCGCTTCTCCACGTGCCAGGCGCAGGATGACATCCGGTTCGCGGCCGCTGGCGATGACGGTATGGGCGCCACTGCGTGCGGCGCGCTTGGCGGCGATCACCTTGGTGATCATGCCGCCCTTGCCGTACTGGCTGCCAGCGCCGCCGGCCAGAGCTTCCAGATCAGCGAGCCCGGCCCGCGCTTCGCGGATCAGGGTGGCGGCCGTGTCTTTGCGTGGATCGGCAGTGAACAAGCCTTGTTGATCGGTGAGGATAATCAGGCAGTCTGCTTCCACGAGATTGGCGACCAGTGCGGCAAGCGTGTCATTGTCACCAAACTTGATTTCGTCGGTGACGACGGTGTCATTCTCATTGACGATCGGCACGACGCCCAGGCGCAGGAGGGTGTTCAGCGTCGACCGGGCATTGAGGTAGCGTTTGCGGTCGGCGAGATCGTCATGGGTCAGCAGGACTTGCGCGGTATGCAGCGAGTACCGGGCAAAAGCCCTTTCATAGACCTGCACCAGACCCATTTGGCCGACCGCCGCCGCCGCCTGCAGTTCGTGCACCGCGCGCGGGCGCTTTTGCCAGCCGAGCCGCTGCATGCCACAGGCAATGGCCCCGGACGAGACCAGGATGAGCTGTTTCCCCGCCTGGCGCAACTCGGCGATTTGCCGTGCCCATTCGTCGATGGCGGCCAGATCCAGGCCTTCGCCGTTGTTGGTGATCAGCGCCGAACCGGCTTTGATGACCAGTCGCCGGGCTGCGGCGATGCGGCTCGTAGCCATCTTCACGGGCCCTGCTCGTCGTCGTCGGCGAAGAAGTCGTCCGACCAGCAGGCGGCGGCCGCGCTGGTTGCGGCAGGGGATGCCTGCCTGGCGGGCAGTTCTTGCAGCGCCTCCTGCAGCTTCCGGGTCAGTTCGCGACAACCGTCACCGCTGATTGCGCTGATGCGGTAGCAGGGGATGGCTGTCGAGGTCGTCTGGCAGGCCTGCAGGAAGTCTGCAATGCGCTGTTCACGATCCTCTTCGGGAATCAGGTCGAGCTTGTTGAGAACCAGCCAGCGCGGCCTGGTGGCGAGCTCTGGATCGTATTTTCCAAGCTCGCGGACGACCGTCTCGACGTCTCGGACCGGGTCGGCCGCCGGGTCGAGAGGGGCCAGGTCGACCAGGTGCAGCAGCAAACGCGTACGCGCAAGGTGCTTGAGGAAGCGGATTCCGAGGCCAGCGCCTTCGGCAGCGCCGTCGATCAGTCCGGGAATGTCGGCGATGACGAAGCTCTGGTCGTGGTCTACGCGCACCACGCCGAGGTGGGGATGCATGGTCGTGAAAGGGTAATCGGCGACCTTCGGGCGGGCGGCCGAGACCGCGCGCAGAAAGGTGCTCTTGCCCGCGTTCGGCAGGCCAAGCAGGCCGACATCGGCCAGCAGGCGCAG
>DPSD01000372.1 GCA_003538495.1 Accumulibacter sp. | reverse complement strand
CGCCAGGCCGCCGTGGAAGGCGCTCGCATCGAGATCGAGCGCCAGGCTGTGGAAGAAGCCCTGCGTCAGGAAGAAGCGGAGCGTCTGGCCGTTGAGGAAGCCATCGCTCGCGAGACCGAGCGCCAGGCATCGGAGGAAGCCGCGCGCCGCGAGGCGGCGCGTCAAGCCGCGGCAGACGCTGCTCGTCTGGAGGCCGAGCGGGCCGCCGTCGCGGCGCAGCGCCTGGCCACCGCCGCGAGCACTGCGCCCGTTGCACCAGGCAAGACCAAGACTCCCGGGCAAACGGTGGTAATGATCGCCGACGATTCAAAAGTCGTCCGCGTCAAGACGGGCAGGCTGCTCACCGCGAATCAGTATCAGGTCCTGATGGCCGAAGACGGACTCGATGCAGCGCAGAAAATAGCTGATTCGCTACCCGATGTTCTGGTAACGGATGTGGATATGCCCGGAATGACCGGTTTGCAACTGGTGCGGCAACTACGCGGCAATGCACGCACGGCGCACATTCCGATCATCATGGTGACCTCCGACAGTGATCAGTTGCGCAGCGAAGCAGACGCGGCCGGCGTCGACGTGCTGCTCGGAAAACCGTACCCCGAAGAGCAACTGATTGCGCACATCCAGCGGCTGGTGGTCCGTCGCAACGGCGCTTGAGCACTTGCCGACGGCGCCCTGCTCGTCGACGCGCATGAACCGGCGGCGCGGAGCACCGAGCGCGCCATGAGTCCCGTACCGCAGCAGCTGGAGAACACTGACCCGACGGCCGGCGAATTCGTCGTCGTCTGCCTGTGTGCCGAGTGGTGTGGCGTTTGCCGTGAATACCGCGACGGCTTCAAGGAAGTTGCCAGACAGTTTCCGGCGGCGGCGTTTCACTGGCTGGATATTGAGCAACACGCGGACGATCTGGGCGATCTGGACGTGGAAAACTTCCCGACGCTGCTGATCAAACGTCGGCAATGGACGCTCTACTTTGGCACCATGCTGCCGACACCGAGTCACCTGCGGCGTACGCTGGAGGCCTTCCTGGAGCAAACCGCAGAACAATGTCAGAAGTACGTATCGTCAGGCGTGGAGCGGCGCTGCTGGCAGGAAGACCTCGACCTGCAGCGGCTTGGGAAAGACGAGCTGCGTCGCATCTGTAGCCGAGCGGAGGGGTTCTAGCCCTTCCGCAACCGAGCTATACCCGCGCCACCGCTAGACGGCGACCAGCATTCCCTGTTCGTCACGCAGGGTCCCGACGCGGATCAGGTCTCGGGCCAGCTCATGCGCCAGGACCTCGTTGTCGAGCTTGAGGTAGCGTGCGTTGACGCTCTGGCAAAAGCTCAAACGGGACAGGAAAGCGGGAAGGTCGGCGCGCGGCAGCTGCCGCCTCTCCAACAGGGCAAAGGCGAGGATGACCTTCAGCGCGTGTCGAACCAGCAAGTCGATATCCTGCTCGAAGGCAGCCAGCCGCCGGTAGGCGCGCTCAAAAGCATCGTCGACCTCGACAAAGGGTGCGCCATGGCCGGGAATCACCACCTCGACCGGCAGACGCGCCAGCGCGTCGAGCGTTTCGCGCGCCGCCTTGAGGCCGCCACCATCCTCGGGATGACCCAGCAGTTCGGAAAAAATGACGCCAAATCCGTTGCGCCACAAGGCGTCACCCGAGATCAGGATGCGCCGATCCGGGTTGTGAAAAGCGAGCGCATCCATGTCGTGGCCGGGAACCGCAATCGCCCGCCAATTGAGGCCGCCGAGTTCGCTCTCGTCGCCCGCGGCGATCGTCGCATCGTGACGGAAGCGCGCGGCAGACTGGCCCAGTGGCGAGAGCAGCAGCGCTTCTTCGTCCCACTCGGCGATCGTCGCGTCGATCCCCTGCGGAACGATCACCCGGCAGCCAAAAGCGTCGGTCACCGCAGCGTTGCCACCGATGTGGTCGGAATGCGAATGGGTGTTCAGCAGCCGGGTGAGCCGGCGACCGCCAAGCGCGTGCTGGAGCAGCGCCACCGTCTGGCTGGCGTGGGTGACGTAACCGCTGTCGATCAGCGCCGCCTGGTCGCCTTCGAGAAAAACGATGTTGTTCGACGACAGCCAGCCGCGTTCAAGAACCAGCAGATTATCGGGCAGCATCAGGACTTGCCCGGCGAGTCGCCGTCCAGTCCCGCATCGATGATCCGCAGCGAGCGCGCCTCCTCGACGACGATTCCCTGGCCAGCCTCCGATGCCGGCTCTGGCGGACGACCACAGCCGAGGCAGTAACCGGAATCGGGGTCGAACATGCAGACGCCGACGCAAAGATAGCCGTCTTCAGTTCCGCTCATGGTCAGTGCTCGCAATCACCACGAAACTCGCCGCCGGACGAACAACCCGCTGGATCGTGATCGACACGCCGACGCTCTACGGCCAGCAGAATGTGCGCGCGTTGCGCATCCGCCGCAGCGCTCCAGGCAGCGATTTCTTCAATCGTCCGAAAGCACCCGAGACAGAAACCCGTTTGATCGTCCATCCGGCAGACGTTGATACACGGCGAGGCGACCACTTGCGTCAAGATACACTCCTTTCCACCCGGACGCCGGCCGAGCCCGGAACCTGCCGGGCGAGCAGCGCGCGGGCAGCCTTCGACGCGGATTCGCGGCCCAGGTAGCGCGAAACGAACTGACCGGCGGCGAGCAAGCCGTCGAGATCGACCCCGGTTTCGATCGCCAGCCCGCGCAGCAGATAGACGACGTCTTCGGTCGCCACGTTGCCGCTGGCGCCGGCCGCGTAAGGACAGCCCCCGAGGCCGGCGATCGAGCTGTCGAACACCGCCATGCCCATTTCGAGCGAGGCGTAGATGTTGGCGATGGCCATCCCGTAGGTGTCGTGGTAGTGCCCTGCCAGGCGTTCGATCGGCACCACCGCTGCACAGGCGTCGATCATCCGCTTGATCGCGGTCGGCGTCCCGGCGCCGATGGTATCGCCGAGCGAGACCTCGTAGCAACCCATGTCAAGCAGCCGCCTGGCCACCCAGGCGGCTCGCTGCGGGTCGACGTCGCCCTCGTACGGACAGGCGACGACGCAGGAGACGTAGCCACGCACCGGGATATCGAGCGCGCTGGCAGCATCCACCACCGCAGCGAAGCGCTTCAGACTCTCGGCAATGCCGCAGTTGATGTTCTTCTGAGAGAAGGTTTCCGAAGCCGCGCCGAAGATCGCAACTTCCTGCGCACCGGCTTCGATCGCCGCATCGAAACCCTTGAGGTTGGGAGTCAGCACCGGGTAGGAGACCTGCGGCCGGTACCGCGGGCTGGCGAGCACCGCGCGCAGCACTTCGGCGTTGTCGCCCATCTGCGGCACCCAGCGCGGCGAGACGAAGGACGTGGCCTCGATCACCGACAGCCCGGCGTCGGCCAGGCGTTCGATCAGTTCGACCTTGATCGCCGCCGGAACGATCTGCGACTCGTTCTGCAGGCCATCACGAGGGCCAACCTCGACCAGCTTCACTCTCGTCGGGAACGCCATTTCACTTCTCCGCTGCGAAGTCGACCAGTTCGGCACCGTCCACGACCTGTTCGCCGGCCGCGTAACAGAAAGCCTTGACGGTGCCGTTCTTGGGTGCGGTGATGGTATGTTCCATCTTCATCGCTTCGAGGATCAACAGCGGCGTACCCTTGTCCACCCGCTGGCCGACCACTGCCAGCAAGGCGACAACCTTGCCCGGCATCGGCGCAGTCAGACCGCCACCGTGCGTCCCGCCGGCTTCGACCAGATGCAGCGGGTCGTCGCGCTGGATGACGTAGTTGGTGCCGTTGAGGAAAACGTGGCGCTTCTGTTCCTGCCTTTCGGTGACCGCGACGACGCTGGCCACCAGGCGGCGATCGTCCAGCTCGACCGCGAGTTGCCCGGCAAAACGGCCGCTGTCGAGAAAGCGGCCGCGTGCCAGCACCGATTCGTTACCCAGCGTCAATCGCCAGCCGTCCGCCTCGTAGGCGACGATGACCTCGTGCAGAGTGTCGCCGGTGCGATAGGTGAGCGTCCGCCGCGCCTGGATGTTCAGCCGCCAGCCGTCGTGCGAACTCCACGGCGACCACGGGTCACCCGAGTGGCTGGCCCTGGCGAGCGCCGCCGCCTGATCGCGCAGCAGGCCGGCGACGGCGGCGATGAAGAACACATTCTTCGGCGGTTCGCTGTGCGCCGGAAAGAGGAAGTCGCGACTGCGCTCGATCAGGCCGGTGTCGAGATCGGCATTGGCAAAGGCCGGACAGACGACCAGGCGCGACAGGAAGTCGACGTTGGTGTTCACCCCGACGATGCGGTAGTCGGCCAGCGCTTGCCACATCCGCGCCAGCGCCGCGTCGCGGTCGACGTCCCAGACGATCAGCTTGGCGATCATCGGGTCATAGTACGGGGTGATCTCGTCGCCCTCTTCAATTCCCGTATCGACGCGAACGTTGAGGCTCTGTGCCGGCGGCGAGAGATGCACCAGACGCCCGGTAGACGGCAGGAAATCCTGCTCGGGATTCTCGGCGTAGATCCGTGCCTCGAGCGCATGGCCGCGGATGTCCAGCTGATCCTGGCGGAGTGGCAGCGGCTCGCCGCTGGCAACCCGCAACTGCCATTCGACCAGGTCCTGGCCGGTGATCATCTCGGTTACCGGATGCTCGACCTGCAGGCGGGTATTCATCTCCATGAAGTAGAAAGCGCCGTCGTGCGCAAAGGTGTCGCTGGCGATGAACTCGACGGTGCCGGCGCCTACGTAGCCGACCGCCCTGGCAGCATCCACCGCTGCCTGCCCCATCGCCGCACGGCGCGCGGCGGTCATTCCCGGTGCCGGCGCCTCCTCGAGGACCTTCTGGTGGCGACGCTGGACCGAGCAATCGCGCTCGAAAAGATAGACGCAATTGCCCTGGGTATCGGCGAAAACCTGGAATTCGATATGCCGCGAACGGCTGAGATATTTCTCGATCAGCACCTTGTCCGACGCGAACGACGAAATCGCCTCGCGCTGGCAAGAAGCGAGCGCGGCGGAAAAATCCTGGCTGCACTCGACCAGCCGCATGCCCTTGCCACCGCCACCAGCGGCCGCCTTGATCAGCACCGGGTAGCCGATGGCGTCGGCCTGTTGCTGCAGCACAGCGGGGTCCTGGTCGTCGCCGTGGTAGCCCGGCGTCACCGGGACGCCGGCAGCGCTCATGATCGCCTTGGCCGCCGACTTCGAACCCATGGATCTGATCGCGTCCGCCGGCGGACCGATGAAGACGATTCCCGCGGCCGCGCAGGCGTCGGCAAAGCGGTCGTTCTCGGAAAGGAAACCGTAGCCCGGATGGACGGCCTGCGCACCGGTCCGCCTGGCGGCATCGAGGATCCGTTCGCCGACCAGATACGATTCGCGGGCGGCAGCCGGCCCGATGCACACGGCCTCGTCGGCCATCCGCACGTGCCGGGCGTTGGCATCGGCCTCGGAATAGACGGCGACGGTACGCACGCCCATACGGCGCGCCGTCTTGATCACCCGACAGGCAATTTCACCGCGATTGGCAATCAGAATCTTTGTAAACATCGAAGTACCTTTCGCCCCCACGCCGCTCGCGCGCCGTGCAGGCAGGGTCACCAGTCAAATGCTGCCAGCTGCCGGGAGCCAGGTTCCGAACTCGGGGCGCCCTGGCAGATCACTCGGCAAGCCAGTTCGGCCGCCGCTTTTCGAGAAACGCCGCCAGACCTTCCTGGCCTTCGGAGCTGGCCCGGACACGCGTGATGCGCTGCGCGGTCTCGGCTATTGTCTGCTCGTCGATCGGTTGGCCGGCGACCACCCGGATCAGCGACTTGCATTCGGCCTGCGCTTTCGGGCCATTGCCGAGGAGACTGTCGAGAATCTCGCCGATCGCCTCGTCGAGTTGCTCGTCGCCGGGGACGATCTCGTGCAGCAAGCCGATGCGGTACGCCTCGGCAGCCGAAAAGCGCTCGGCGGTAAGCATGTAACGGCGGCTGTAGCGCTCGCCGATCGCCGCCAGCACGTAGGGGCTGATCACCGCCGGAACGATTCCGAGCTTCACTTCGCTGAGCGCGAAGACCGCGTCGTAGCTGCCGACCGCGATGTCGCAGGCGGCGATCAGGCCGACGCCGCCGCCGTAAGCCGGACCCTGGACGCGGGCGATGGTCGGTTTCGAGAGCTCGTTGAGCGTTGACAGCAGCTCGGCCAGGCGGTGGGCGTCGCGCAGGTTTTCCTCCGGCGAGTAGCCGGCGGCAGCGCGCATCCAGTTCAGGTCGGCGCCGGCGCAGAAACTCTTGCCGGTAGACGAGAGCACCACCGCGCGAACGTTCTCGTCGGCCTCGAGTTCAAGCAGCCCGACGGTGATCTCGGTGATCAGTTCCTCGTCGAAGGCGTTGTGACGGTACGCCTTGTTCAGGGTCAGGATGCCGACGGCGCCGTCGACCTCGGTAATTATCGATTGGTAGTCGCTCATCAATGGCCCTTACATCCGGAAAATGCCGAACTTCGTCGCTTCGGCTTCGGCGTTCATTGCCGCCGACAAGCCGAGACCGAGGACGCGACGGGTATCGGCAGGGTCGATCACGCCATCGTCCCACAAGCGCGCGCTGGCGTAGTAGGGGTGACCCTGAGCCTCGTACTGCTCACGGATCGGCGCCTTGAAAGCCTCCTCGTCGACCGCGCTCCAGGTCTTGCCGGCGGCTTCGAGGCCGTCGCGTCGGACCGTCGCCAGAACGGCCGCCGCCTGCTCGCCACCCATCACCGAAATGCGCGCGTTCGGCCACATCCACAGGAAGCGCGGCGAATAGGCGCGGCCGCACATGCCGTAGTTGCCGG
>DPSD01000371.1 GCA_003538495.1 Accumulibacter sp. | reverse complement strand
AGGTTGTTTTTTGAACGTTCCTAAGCATTTGTAGTAAAGGCGTTTTTAGACTTTTCGTTCAGACACTATCTCACTGATTGACGGAGGCGATGATGGCTGCTACGACAATGGTGCATGTTCGCGTGAGCGAAGAAATCAAGGCGCAGGCTACGGAAACGCTGGCCGCGATGGGACTGTCGCTTTCCGACGCGGTGCGCGTGTTTCTGACCCGCGTGGCGGCCGAGAAACAACTCCCGTTCGCGCTCAAGCTACCGAATGCCGAAACGTGCAGTGCGATGGCCGAAGCCGACGAAATTGCCCACACGCACCGCGCACGCTTTGTTACGGCCACCGAACAGTTTGATGACCTCGAAAAGAACAGCCGCGAGTAAACGCGCGCTGTTGCCGCGTGCGGCAGACTATGCGAAGACCTTTCTGAAAGACTGGGAACGCTTGTCCAGGGCTGGCCGTTACGACATGAATCGGCTCAAGGAGGCCATGCTTCTCTTGATTGCCAATACGGCACCCCTGGGACCGGAATGGCAGGATCATCCCTTGCTCGGTCATTGGGAAGGCCACAGGGAATGCCATATTGGTGGCGATTTCCTGCTCACCTACAAGCTCGACGACAGCGGCAAGACCGGTCTGGTCGTTTTTGTGCGTGCGGGCACGCACGCCGAGTTGTTCGATTGAAATAGCGTGTCGGCTGTGCGGTAGTTTTGCTTACGGGCAAGCGCCGATGCACTTCTGTCTGTCGACTTGCAGTGCCGGCCAGTAAGTTGGCCTTCGAAGCCATCGGCGAGCACATCGCGTGCAGCCGTCACGACGACGTGAGCATCATGAACCTGCTGCCCGCGACGGTGATCGCCCATGCCGCCGAAGACCATCTGGCGCTGGCGCTGCTGCCTTGAAGGTCTTGTGCGACAACGAGATTTCGGTGTGCGGCCGCTATCGGCAACGATACTCTATGAGTACAATCGGCCAGAAGCCGACCCATGATACGAGGCGGACTTTCGATGCTGCATGGCCGGTGTGCAAACTTGAGCGGCCATTCCGCTCCCGCGATTGGGACGGGGCGAGGGGATCAACCGTGTCGCCCATGATATGCTGCGCAGTTACATGCAAGGAGCGCCCCAAAAGTGGCTCAGGCAACGCACAACAAAATCGTCTCCTTCATCTGGGGCATCGCTGACGACGTCCTGCGCGATCTTTTCAAGCGCGGCAAGTACCCGGACGTGATCCTGCCGATGTGCGTCATCCGGCGCATGGACGCGGTGCTTGAGCCGGCCAAGGAGCAGGTGCTCGCCACCAAGAGAATGCTCGACGAGGCGCATATCACCGAGCAACGCGCCGCGCTGTGTGATGCTGCGGGTCAAGCGTTCTACAACACATCGAAGTTCACCCTGCGTGATCTCAAGTCCAGAGGAAGCCAGCAACAGCTTCTGGCGGACTTTGAGGACTACCTCAACGGCTTCTCGCCCAACGTCCAGGACATCCTCGAAAACTTCAAATTCCGCAACCAGTTGCAGACGCTGTCGAGGGCTGACGCCATCGGCACGCTGATCAACAAGTTCCTCGACCCCGACATCGACCTCTCGCCGGCCGGCATCGACAACCACTCGATGGGAACGGTCTTCGAGGAACTGGTGCGCAAGTTCAATGAGGAGAACAACGAAGAAGCGGGCGAGCACTGGACGCCGCGCGACGCGGTTCGCCTGATGGCGAATCTGGTGTTCCGGCCGATCGAGTCCGCGATCCGGTCCGGCACCTACCTGCTCTACGATTGCGCCTGCGGCACCGGCGGCATGCTCACCGTCGCCGAGGAGACGCTGACGGCGATCGCCGCCGCGCGCAGCCAGCAGGTCAGGTGCCTGCTCTACGGCCAGGAGATCAACCCCGAGACCTACGCCGTCTGCAAGGCCGACATGCTGCTGAAGGGCGAAGGCGAGAGCGCCGAGCACATCGTCGGCGGCGCCGAGTGGTCCACGCTGGCGCACGACGCCTTCCCCGCCCGCGAGTTCGATTTCATGCTCGCCAACCCGCCCTACGGCAAGAGCTGGAAGAAGGACCTGGAAGCCATGGGCGGCAAGGACGGCATGCGCGACCCGCGCTTCAAGGTCATGCACCAGGGCGAGGAGCTGTCGCTCGTCACGCGTTCGAGCGACGGGCAAATGCTCTTCCTCGCCAACATGGCATCCAAGATGAACGGCCAGTCGGCCCTCGGCAGCCGCATCGCCGAGGTGCATAACGGCAGTTCGCTGTTCACCGGCGATGCCGGCCAGGGCGAGAGCAACATCCGCCGCTGGCTGATCGAGAACGACTGGCTCGAAGCCATCGTCGCCCTACCGCTCAACCTCTTCTACAACACCGGCATCGCCACCTACATCTGGGTGCTGTCCAACCGCAAGCCTGCGCACCGCCAGGGCCGGGTGCAGCTCATTGACGCCAGCCAGTGGTTCAAGCCGCTGCGCAAAAACCTCGGCAAGAAGAACTGCGAACTCTCGCTTGAGGACATCGAGCGCATCAGCCGCTGCTTCCTCGACTTCGCGGAGACGCCCGAGTCGAAGATCTTCCCGAATGCCGCTTTCGGCTACTGGAAGGTCACCGTCGAGCGCCCGCTGCGCCTGCACAGCCAGCTTTCGCTCAAGGCCATCGAAACGCTGCGCTTCAACTCCGGCGACGAGGACCTGCGCGCCGCGCTCTACGAAGAGTTCGGCGACGACCTGTTCAGCCGTTTCTCGGCGGTTTCCGTCGCGCTCGAGAAGCGCCTCGCCGACTGGGGCAGCAGCGACGACCCCGAAGGCGAAGACGACGAAGGCGGCACGAAGAGGGGCCTGCCCGAGCGACAGAAGAAGAAGCTGCTCGACGCCAGGACCTGGGAACGCGACGGCCGCCTGGTCGACGTGGCTACCCGGCTGCGCGTGCTGCTGGGCGAGGCGCTCTTCGACGATCACAACGTCTTCCGCGACCGCGTGGACGCCGCGCTGAAGACGGCCGGGATCAAACTCGCCGCCGCCGACCTCAAGCAGATCCTCAAAGCCGTGAGCTGGCGCGTCGAGAGCGCACCGCCGGTCATCTCCAGGGTGCACAAGCCCGGCAAGGTCAGGGCCGAGCCGCTGCGCGGCCTCTACGCGGTGAGCGTGGATGGCAGGCCCGCCATCGTCGAGTACGAGCCCGATGCCGACCTGCGCGATACCGAGCAGGTGCCGCTGCTCGAAGACGGCGGCATCGAAGCCTTCATCCGCCGCGAGGTGCTGCCGTACACGCCCGACGCGTGGATCAGGGACGACGCCACCAAGATCGGCTACGAGATCAGCTTCACGCGCCACTTCTACAAGCCGCCGCCGCTGCGCACGCTCGAAGAGATCAGCGCCGACATCCTGGCCATCGAGAAGGAGGCCGAGGGCTTGCTGGATGGTCTGCTCAGGGTCGGTCAGCGATGAAGAAGAAGTCCACTACTTTGCCCCAGGAACTCAAGCCCTCTGCGCTACAGACCGGGAGGCAAGAGCACGCCGGGCATACCGCCAGGGCACAGGTGCCTGTCGTCGTGGATGAGGCGGCGCTCCTCACTGACTTGAGAGAACTGATCCAGTCCGCCCGCCAGCGGATTGCCACAGTTGCGAATTCGACCACGACGCTGCTGTACTGGCATCTCGGGCGTCGACTCCTCGCCGAGAGTCTTCAGGATGAGCGGGCGCCGTACGGAAAACGCATTCTCGCGACCGTGTCACGCGAATTGACCGTCGAATTCGGGCAGGCCTTTACCCTCCGCTCGCTCTATCGCGCCATTCAGTTCTGTCAGGGTTTCACGAACCAGGAGATTGTGTCGACGCTGTCGACACAATTGAGCTGGAGCCATTTCGTCGAGCTGTTGCCGCTCAAGGATCCGCTGGCCCGCGATTTTTACGCGGAGATGTGCCGCATCGAGCGTTGGGACGTGCGCACGCTGCGCCAGAAGATCGGCGGCCTGTTGTTCGAGCGCACCGCGCTGTCGAAGAAGCCGCAAGACGTCATCGCGGCGGAGATCGGCAGACTTCGCGACGGGCAGATGAGCCCCGACATCGTCTTTCGCGATCCCTACCTGCTCGACCTGCTGGGACTCAAGGGCGCCTACAGCGAACGCGACCTCGAGAGCGCCATCCTGCGCGAGATCGAGGGGGTGTTGCTGGAACTGGGCAGCGGCTTCGCCTTCGTCGCCCGGCAAAAGCGCATCAGCGTCGGCAGGGACGATTTTCATCTCGACCTGCTTTTCTTCCACCGTCATCTGCGCCGGCTGATCGCCGTCGAACTGAAGCTGGAATCCTTCCAGCCGGGCCATGTCGGGCAGATGGAACTGTACCTGCGCTGGCTGGACAAGCACGAACGCGCTCCCGGCGAGGAAGCCCCGATCGGACTCATCCTGTGCGCGTCCGCAGACGCCGAGCAGGTGGAATTGCTGCAGCTCGATGCCAAATCGATCCGCGTCAGCGAGTACCTGACGGAGTTGCCGCCGCTGCCTTTGCTGCGTGCGCGGCTGCACCAGGCGATCGAGCACGCCCGCGAGAGCGCCGCCCGGCGAGCGGTGGTGGGGGATCCATGATCGCCGACCTCAGGCCGTATGCGGAGTACAAGGAGTCCGGGTTGCCGTGGCTCGGGAAGGTGCCGAGCCATTGGGAAAACCGGCCCGCGTTTGGTGCTTTCGTGCCCAATCGCGAACGCAACCACGGCATGAAGGAGAAGACCGTGCTTTCTCTCAGCTATGGTCGCATCGTCATCAAGCCTGCGGAGAAACTCCACGGCCTAGTACCTGAATCGTTCGAAACCTATCAGATCGTCAATCCGGGCGACATCGTCCTTCGCACCACCGATCTTCAGAATGACCATACCAGCCTCCGTGTAGGAATGGTCCGCGATCGTGGCATCATCACATCAGCCTACTTAGCCTTGCGAGTGAACACAGGTGTCAGTCCCGACTTTGGTTTTCAGTTCCTCAACGTCTGGGATATGAGCAAGGCCATTTACGGCTACGGCTCGGGACTTCGCCAGGGCTTGGACTTCTCGCACTTCAAGCGGATGCCCGTCGCGCTCCCACCACCCGCAGAGCAGGCGGCGATCGTGCGGTTTTTGGACTGGGCGAACGGGCGGTTGGAGCGGGCAATCCGGGCGAAGCGGAAGGTGATCGCGCTGCTCAACGAGCAGAAGCAGGCCATCATCCACCGCGCCGTCACCCGCGGCCTCGACCCCTCCGTCCCCCTCAAACCCTCCGGCATCCCCTGGCTCGGCGACATTCCGCAGCATTGGCGGGTATGGCGGCTGAAGTTTGTAGCCCTGAATATCGTAGACTGCCTCCATGCGACGCCGAGGTATTCAGACGCCGGCACGCATCCGGCGATCCGAACTGCCGATATTGTCGCTGGGGTTGTTCTTGTCGACCAAGCGAAGAAGGTCTCTTCACGCGACTACGCGCGTTGGACGACGCGACTACAACCTCAAGAAGGAGATATTCTCTATTCAAGAGAGGGCGAACGTTTCGGAATCGCGGCGTGCGTACCGGCGGCCGCCCAATTGTGCATATCACAGCGCATGATGGTCTTCAGGATTGCGACCGAACACTGCAGCAAGTTTGTAATGTGGCTGTTGAATAGTCGATCCACATACGGGCAGGCCCTTCAGGATGTGATGGGCGCAACCGCGCCCCACGTGAACATCTCTACGATAAGAAACTACTATCTGGCGTTGCCCCCGAAGCGAGAGCAGGAAGCAGTCGTCGAGCGTATTGGGGCCGAAACCCATCCGATTGAGGTGGTGATAGATCGCCTCGAACGCGAAATCGACCTGCTCCGCGAATACCGCACTCGCCTCGTCGCCGACGTCGTGACCGGCAAGCTCGACGTGCGCGAGGCGGCGACGCGCCTGCCCGACGAAGTTGCGCCTGACACATCTGCAGGAGTCGACGGCGAAACGCTCGACGACGCCGGCAATCTGCATGAAGTTGACGCTGAGGAGACTTGAGCCATGCCCGACCCGAGCAACTGCATTTTGATCCGCCATCTGGCGCCAAGAAATTTTCTGTCTTTCGGCACTGACAATCCTGGCATTGAACTCCAGGCGCTGAATCTCCTCATTGGTCCCAACGGCAGCGGCAAGTCGAATCTTTTTGAAGCGATCAGCCTGATACGTTCGGCTCCGAAGGAACTTCGGGAGGTGACTCGAAAGGGAGGCGGCGTCGGGGAATGGATATGGAAGGGCGGGACGAAAGAGCCGGCGTCGGTCGATTGCGTCGTGAGAGACGCCAAAGACTCGATACCGCTGCGCCATCTGCTCTCGTTCCGTTCGGTGGCGCAGGCATTTTCCCTTGAGGACGAGCGTGTGGAGCGAGCGCGCCCGCAGGCGGGGCAGCCAGACGTTGACTTCTTTTACCGCTACCAGCACGGTCAGCCGGTCGTCAATACGAGTGGCCATGGCAAACGTGGTCTGACCAGGGAATCGATCGCAGCGGATCGCTCGATCCT
>DPSD01000566.1 GCA_003538495.1 Accumulibacter sp. | reverse complement strand
TGAGAACCTACAACCAGATCGCGGTCGCTGGCCTCGATCGCTTCCCGCGGCAAGCGTATGAAGTCGGCAGCGACATCGCCCATCCCGACGCGTTCCTGCTGCGCAGCCAGAAACTGCACGGCGTCGAGGTACCCGACTCACTGCTGGCCGTCGCCCGCGCCGGCGCGGGCGTCAACAATGTCCCGGTGGCCGAGTACGGCAAGAGAGGCATCGTCGTCTTCAATACCCCCGGCGCCAATGCCAACGCCGTCAAGGAACTGGTGATGGCCGGGATGTTGCTGAGCGCGCGCGGGATCGTTGCCGGGATGAACTTCGTGCAATCGCTCGCCGACCTCGAGGATCCGGCCGAAATGTCACCGCGCGTGGAAAAGGAAAAATCGCGCTTTGCCGGGACCGAGCTCCGGGGCAAGACGCTGGGCATCGTCGGCCTCGGCGCAATCGGCTCGATGGTCGCCGAGATGGCGCTGGCGATGGGAATGAGGGTCGTCGGCTTCGACCCGGTGTTATCCATCGACGCCGCCTGGCGTCTATCGAACGAGGTCAGCCGGATGGAGAACCTGCAGGCGCTGCTCGCCCGCTCCGACTACATCTCGCTGCACGTTCCGTCGATCGATGCCACGCGCCACATGATCAACAGCGATTCGCTGGCGGTGATCAAGACCGGCGCCGTCCTGCTCAACTTCGCCCGCGATGCGATCGTCGATTCGACCGCCGTGCTGCGCAGCCTCGAAGCCGGAAAACTCGGAAAGTACGTCTGCGACTTCCCCGAGCCCGTTCTCCTCGGGAACCAGAAGGTCATTGCCATGCCGCATATTGGCGCCAGTACCGAAGAGTCGGAGGAAAACTGCGCGGTGATGGCCGCCAATCAACTGGTCAGCTATCTGGAAAGCGGCAACATCGTCAATTCGGTCAACTTCCCGGCACTCAGCATGGAGCGTAGCCCGAACACCTCGCGAATCACCTTTTCCAACGACAACGTTTCCGGAGTGCTGGGCCATGTCCTGTCGGTCCTGGCCGACAACAAGATCAACGTCGTCGACATGATGAACAAGAGCCGTGCCGAGCTGGCCTTCAACATCGTCGACGTTGACAAACTACCCTGTGCCGAGGTGATCGAGGCCATTCGAGCGGTCGAGCACGTGATACGGGTGCGGGTGATCTGACCCGCCGGCGAGCGCGACCGGGGAACGCGGCCGCTCGCCGAGGGTCAGATGCCCTTCCAGACAGGCAAATGCCTGTCGGCAACGGAAACGTCGGAAACGTCACCGGGCGGGCAAGGAAATGGACTTCAATCTGTTGACAAGTGTGAGCTGGAACGAATTGCCGATCCTGGTTTTCGCGGCACTCCTGGGCCTGGTATTCGCCTTGGTCATCCGCCAGAACCAGAAAGACTACCTGGAACTGATGGGCATCCTGGCCAGCGAGCACCACGACCTCCCGCGAGGCACGGGCCGGCAGCCTCCGGCGGCGTGACGCGCCACCGCCCGTGAGCGCGTCGCGTTGGCGACCATGCGCCAACGCCGGCAACACGCCAGCTACCGGAACAACTTCTCAGCGCTTGCCGAGGTGCCTGGCGAGTTGACCGACCAGCTTGCCGAGGGCGGCTTCGTCGAGCAGGCGCCGGGCTTTCTGCGGCGCGACCCAGCGCCGCTCGCGGTGGCTTTCCTCCCACTCCTCTTCGGGAACGCTTTCGCTGACCTCCATCGGAAACACCGCGACCTTGCAGACGCCGCCCCACTTGGCGTAGTCGTAATGTCCGATCGGCTCCTCGTCGATCCGGCCGCGGATGCCGGCTTCCTCGAGCGCCTCCTTGCTCGCCGAGTCGCGCAAGGACAACTCCGGCTCCTTGACCCCCTTGGGGATCACCCAGCGCGTGCCCTTGCGCGAGGCGATGACCATCACCTGCAGCTTGCCGTCGGCCTGACGATAGGGAAGAACGGCCGACTGGGTGAAGAAGTAGTCCGGGACGGGACCTCGTTCCTCCTCCTCGACCGTGGCTTCGACAGCAGCCTCGACGGCCATCTCGTCGGGCACTTCGCCGGGTCGGGTGACCGCGACCAGGGTCGCGCAGCCGCTCGCCAGATTCTGCCAATCCTGGCGTATTTCCAGGTGGGCCAGCGCCGATGTCGGCAAGAGCTTGCCGTCGGCCGGGATTTCGACCCGCCCTTCGGTGAGGTGTTCGATCAGCTCTTCCAGCCCCGGATTGTGTCCGACCAGCAGCACGCTGCCCGCGCCTTTCGGGCAGTCGGCCAGCGCCGCCATTAGATACTCCAGCGGCGCTGCGTAGATCCGTTCGTCCCAGCGCACCTTCTTCAAGGGCAGGCCCATGGCCTTGCAGGCGGCCTCGGTGGTCGCGCGTGCGCGCTCGGCCGGCGAACTGAGCACGCTGTCCGGGAGCAGCTTCCGGCTCTTGATCCATGCCCCCATCTTCTTGCTGCCCAAACGGCCGCGAGCAACCAGCGGACGATCGAAATCGTCGTCGCCGGTGGTCCAGTCCGATTTCCCGTGCCGCAAAATCAGCAACGTCCTGTTCTTCATCTCGCTCCTCCTGGTATTTGCACATTGGTCACCAACAAGCGCCGCGCGCCTTCCTGGCCTGGCGTCATCATCTCTGTCGCGGCACTTCGCATGATAAAGGCCGACGCCTTGCCGGCGACCGCCGCTGCCGGTTCACGCGCTGCCACCGCGTAGCGCCTCGATCGCCGCTGTCTGCAGCAGCCTCGATGCGGCAAACCATCCCGCAGCGGTAACCAGCGCTGCCCCGCCGAAGACCCCAAGCAGTGGCAGCCACAGATTGAGGTGCACGTCGAAATGGAATACCTGGCGCGCCAGGAACTGCCCGACAGCCGACGCACCCAGCGCCGCGATCAGGCCGGAGAGGGCTCCAATCGCCGCGAATTCGGCCAGCAGCGCGCGCCGTAGCTGCTCCCGGCGAGCCCCCAGGGCGCGCATCACCGCCAGCTCGTAGCGCCGCTCCTGCGCCGCCGACGCCAGCGCGGCATAGAGTACGATGAAACCGGCGGCCAGCGTAAACAGGAAAATGAACTGCACCGCCTGCGCCACCTGCTCAATGATTGATTGCAGCTGACGCAATATCGCCGCGACATCGATCACCGTCAGGTTGGGGAAGTCGCGAACGAGGCCATTGACCACGCCCGCCCTGGCCGGCGCCAGGTAGAAACTGGTAATCCAGCTGGCTGGGTAGCCCTGCAGAACCAACGGCGGCGTCAGAACGAAAAAATTCACCTGCATGGTGTCCCAGTTCACCTTGCGCAAGCCGACCACCCGCATGCCGACCGGCTCGCCGGCGACGACGAATTCGAGGCGATCACCAACGCTCAGGCCCAGCGTCCTGGCCAGCCCCTCTTCCACCGAAGCCGCCGCCTGATCATCCTGGTTCGCGAGATCTGCGACAGAAAACCAGCGCCCGGCGCTGACGCTGTTACCCGCCGGCAGGTCAGCGCGCATCGACAGATTGAACTCGCGCTCGATCAGCCGCTGCGCCCGATCGTCGCTGAAGCTCGCGGCGCTGACCGCGACGCCATTGATGCGGGCCAGGCGCCCACGGACCATCGGCGCCAGCTCCGGCGACAATCCCTGCGCTGCCAGCGCCGTACGCACCGGTGTCAGCTGTTCGGGCTGGATATT
>DPSD01000429.1:2379-2516 GCA_003538495.1 Accumulibacter sp. | reverse complement strand
CAAATCCGTAGAAATCTGGCGGTGAAAATGCTGGTCTGCATGGCGGTAAGCACCAAAATGCGGTGCCCACCGGCATGCGTTAGCATCTCGCCCCTTCACCGCGTCAGTGGTTCGGTTCGCCAGGCTGCACAAGGCCG
>DPSD01000429.1:0-2006 GCA_003538495.1 Accumulibacter sp. | reverse complement strand
GAAAATTGACCGCCACCAACAGTTTGGGCAGGGTAATCTTCGCTGGCTTCAGCACCTCGTAGGGGATGCTCTTCATGAGGTGCTTGATGATGTTGAGCCGCACCCCCTTCTTGTCGTCGGATCGTGCAGCGAACCACGGTGCCCATTCAGAATCCGTAGCCGCGAACATGTCGTCGCGTGCTTGCGAGTAGTCGTACCAGCGGCTGTAGGACTTGAGGTCCATCGGCGATAGTTTCCAGCGTTTGCGCGGGTCGGTGATGCGCCCCTCGATGCGGCGTGTCTGCTCGTCCATGTCCACTTCCAGCCAGTATTTGAGCAGGATGATGCCGTTCTTGCCGACCACGCGTCGTGGGCATCACCCCGCGCCGGCGCCCTGCTTAATAGACTTCCGGAACGTGCTTGAGCGACAGCCTGGGCTCCTTGTAGTCCCCCTTCTTCTGCCTCGGCGGCAGCTTGATCTTGGGATCCCTGGGCACTTCGTAGGGGATGCTGTCCAGGATGTGCTGGATGATGTTCAGGCGAACGCGCTTCTTGTCGTTGGAATTGGCGACGAACCAGGGTGCCCAATGGGTGTCGGTTTCCTTGAACATTCTGTCGCGGGAGCGCGAATAATCGTACCAGCGGCTGAAGGACTTGAGGTCCATCGGCGACAGCTTCCACTGCTTGCGCGGGTCGGTGATGCGCGCCTCGAGGCGCCGCGCCTGCTCGTCCATGTCGACTTCCAGCCAGTACTTGAGCAGGATGATGCCGTTTTCCTCCACCGCTGCCTTCTCGAACATCGGCGCCATCTTGAGGAAATGCTGCACCTGATCCTCGGTGGCGAAGCCCATAACCGTTTCGACGCCTATCCGGTTGTACCAGCTGCGGTCGAAGATCACCACTTCGCCGGCTGCCGGGAAGTGCTCGATGTAGCGCTGCACGTACATCTGGCTCTTCTGGCGGTCGGTCGGCGCGGGCAGGGCGACGACGCGGAAAACGCGCGGGCTGACGCGCCCGGTGATCGCCTTGATCGTTCCGCCCTTGCCGGCCGCGTCGCGGCCTTCGAAGACCAGGATGACTTTGAGGCCCTTTCTGATTACCCAGGACTGGAGATGAACGAGTTCGGCCTCGAGCTTCTCGAGTGCCTTGAGGTAGGCCCGATCGGACATTTTCTTCTTCGGTTTCTTGGCCTTTCCAATGACTTCTGCGCTATCGATCGCCTCGGGGCTCTCGTCGATCGCCGCTTCTGGCGGCAGGTCCGGATTGATGTTTACCTCGACCGGGGCTACCGTGTGCGGCTTGTGCTTCTGGCTCATTGTCTCCTCCTTCGGAGTGGTCAGTGGACACTTCCCTGCTGGAAAAATAGCCGACCGTGAAGCCGGCGACAAGCTGCGGCGCCGCTCAGGGCACCACACATTGCCAGTGGCGAGGCGGTCGGCAGCCTTTCTGACACTCAGCGGCGATCACTGGACTTTGCTCGCGCCGGTCATGTTGTCGGCCTCGCTCACCCAGCCACCGCCCATCGCCAGGTAGAGGTTGATCATCGCCTGGAACTGCGTCTGCTGCGTCTGCGTGTACTGCAACTGGACGTTGAACAGGCTGCGCTCGGCGTCAATGACTTCGATGTAGCTGCTGTAGCCGTTGTCGTAGCGCAGCCGGGCGGTCGCGGAGTACTGCTCCAGCGCCTGCACCTGCTGCTTCTGAGCCCGCAGTTGCTCGCGTGTCCGGTCCTGATTGACGAGCGCATCATTGACCTCGCGAAAGCCTTGCTGGATGGCCCTCTGATAGGCGAACAGCGCTTGCTGTTGCACGGCCTCGGCGGACTGAACCTGGCCGGCGATGGCGCCGGCGGTGAAGATCGGCATCGTGATCGGCACGCCGTAGCTCCACACCTTGTTCTGGCCCTGGAACAGGTTGCTCAGGCTGGTGCTGGAGTAGCCGAAGAGCCCGGTCAGCGAGATGGTCGGGAAATAAGCCGCCTTGGCGGCGCCGATCAGCGCATTGGCGGCGATCAGGTTCTGCTCGGC
>DPSD01000430.1 GCA_003538495.1 Accumulibacter sp. | reverse complement strand
TATCTTTCTGCACCGCCTGCATGCTGTGCTGTTGCAGAAAGGTTCGCAAAGAAGCCTATGAAGCTCAAATTCAAAACCCAGGCTTACCAGTCGGCAGCGGTGCAAACGGTGGTGGACTGCTTCAAGGGCCAGCCGCCCGCATCAGCGGAAGCCATCACCTATCGCATCGACCCTGGCCAAGGCAAGAAGGGCACGGAAGACTTGTTTTCCGACTCCGGCTTCAAGAACGCAGACCTTGCGCTGACAGACCTTGCTCTGCTGGACAACATCCAGCAAGTGCAACGCGGCCAGAACCTGCCCGTGTCCGAGGCGTTGGTGAAAACCAAGGTCGCCCGCATCAACCTCGACGTGGAGATGGAGACGGGCACGGGCAAGACCTACTGCTACATCAAGACGATCTTCGAGCTGAACCGCCGCTATGGCTGGAGCAAGTTCATCATCGTGGTGCCCAGCATCGCCATCCGTGAGGGCGTGGCCAAGTCGCTGGAGATCACCGCCGAGCACTTCCTGGAGACTTACCAGAAAAAGGCGCGCTTCTTCATTTACAACTCCAAGCAGTTGCACCACCTGGAGAGCTTTTCGTCGGACGCGGGCATCAACGTCATGGTCATCAACGTGCAGGCCTTCGCCGCCCGGGGTGCCGACAACCGCCGCATCTACGAGGTGCTGGACGACTTCCAGTCTCGCCGCCCGATTGACGTCATCAGCGCGAACCGCCCCATCCTGATCTTGGACGAGCCGCAGAAGATGGAAGGCGCGCAGACCTTGAAGTCCTTGGAGGAGTTCAAGGCCATGATGGTGCTGCGCTACTCGGCCACGCACAAGACAACGCACAACAAGATTCACCGCCTGGACGCGCTGGACGCCTACAACCAGAAGCTGGTGAAAAAAATTGCCGTGCGCGGCATCGCGGTGAAGGGCCTGGCGGGAACCGCCGGTTACCTGTACCTGCAATCCATCGAGATTTCGAGCAAGAGGCCGCCCGAGGCGCGTGTGGAGTTTGAGCAGAAGCTGGCGGGCGGCAACATCAAGCGCGTGGTCAGGAAGCTGTCCAAGGGCAACAACCTTTATGAACTGTCCAACGAGTTGGATCAGTATCGCAACGGCTTTGTGGTGGCGGACATCAATGCCAACACCGACACATTGAGCTTCACCAACGGGCTGCAGTTGACGGTGGGTGATGCCACCGGCGACGTGACCGAGGCTGCACTGCGCCGCATCCAGATTCGTGAAGCCATCAAGGCCCACTTCGACAAGGAACAGGCCCTGTTCCGGCAGGGCGTGAAGGTGCTGACGCTGTTCTTCATCGACGAGGTGGCGAAGTTCCGCGACTACTCGCAGCCTGACGAGAAAGGCGAGTACGCCCGCATCTTCGAGGAGGAATACAACCTCTACCTCAAAGAGTTGCTGGACCTGGACGAGACGCCCTACGTCAAGTACCTCAAGGGCATCACCGCCGAGAAGACCCACAGCGGCTACTTCTCCATCGATAAGAAGACCAAGCGCGACGTTGACCCGAGTATCGCCAAGACTGGAGAAAACAAGGGGTTGTCAGATGACGTCGACGCCTATGACCTGATCCTCAAGAAAAAGGAGCAGCTGCTCAGTCTTGAAGAGCCTGTTCGTTTCATCTTCTCGCACTCGGCCCTGCGGGAAGGTTGGGACAACCCGAACGTATTCGTCATTTGCTTTTTGAAGCATCCCGACTACAACAACGAGGTCACACGTCGCCAAGAGGTGGGACGCGGACTGCGCCTGTCAGTGAACAAGCATGGCGACCGCATGGATCACCCCTCAATCGTCCACGACGTGAACGTGCTCACCGTGGTGGCCAGCGAGAGCTATAAAGACTTCGTCGCTGCACTGCAGAAGGACATCAGCGAATCGCTGTCTGCCCGTCCGAAGGTGGCCGATGAAGCCTTCTTCACTGGCAAGGTGTTGAAGACGGCCACCGGCGACGTGGAAGTCACCCCGCAGCTGGCCAAGCAAATCTACAAGTACCTGCTCAAGAACGACTACACCGACGATACCGACCGCATCACCGGCACATATCACGACGCGAAGAAGGCTGAAGCATTGGCCGAACTTCCGCCTGAACTGAAGCCCTATGCGGCCCAGGTCTACCAGCTGATCGACAGCGTGTTCAGTGCCAGCCAGTTGCCAGAGATCGGCGACGACCGCCGCCCCAAGAAGAACCCGCTCAACGCCAACTTCGACAAGCAGGAGTTCAAAGCCCTGTGGAGCCGCATCAACCGTAAGGCGGCCTACAGCGTCAGCTTCGAAGAGGCCGAGCTGGTCCAGAAGGCCGTGGCCGTGCTGAACGACAAAGATGCGGGCCTTCGTGTCACCCCGTTGCAGTACACGATCCAGCGCGGCGAGCAGGCCGAGGCCGTCACCTACGACGGCATCAACTCCGGCGAAGCGTTCAAGCTCAAGGCCACGGAAACCGAGGTCAACCGCCTGTCGGTGCACTCGGCCGTCAAGTACGACCTGATCGGCAAGCTGGCCGAAGGCACGCAACTCACCCGCCGCACGATTGCTGAAATCCTGAAGGGCATGAACGTCGCGGTCTTCGCACAGTTCAAGACCAACCCCGAGAGTTTCATCGCCGAGGCCATCCGCCTGATTAATGAGCAGAAGGCCACGGTCATCATCGA
>DPSD01000638.1:948-3059 GCA_003538495.1 Accumulibacter sp. | reverse complement strand
CTATCGCTACATGAACTTCGACCAGATCAAGGAGTTCAGTGACGTGGCGGATACGGTGACGGTGTAAGCTTTCCCGGTCGCGTAGTACCACTCAACGGCCCGCCAGGCTTCGCCTGCGCGGGCCGTTGTACGAGATGGTCCAGCCGTTCCTATTTGCCGTTCAGTTCTCCCTATCCTGCAGGGTCGACTGCGCCATGGCTCTGACCACCGGACGAAGCTCCAGCCACCATTGTTCCTTGGGGCGAAAGTGAATCCAATCGACCATTTCAGACATTCTGCCCAGCGGGAAGAGCGTCACCTTGCCTTCGACGAGGCCAATGAACGCGCCGTCCGCCGAGCCGCTTGCCAGTTGTCCGCTCAGGAAGTTGATGCAATGCGCGGCCAGTCTGGTCCCCAGAATGCGATCGTACGGCGAAGGGTTACCACCTTGCTGGAAATGGCCCAAAACAGAGCGACGCACATCAAACAGGCCACGACCTTCCTCCTCGAACAGCGCGCACATGAAGTCGGTCGTGTATTGCGGGTTGGCTCGCTCGTTGCGGATGGTCAGATAGAGCCGTCGGCCAGCGTGGAAGGCTTTGACCATACGCTCGACCTCGGCTTGCAGGTCTTTCAGCGTGACCCCTTCCTCGTGCAGATAGACGCGCTCCGCGCCACCGGCGAGACCGCTCATCAGCGCCAGGTAGCCACAATAGCGCCCCATGGTTTCCACCACGAAACAACGCTTCGCGGCCATCGCCGATTGTTTGACGCGATCCAGAGCGGTGACAATGGCGTTGAGCGCACTATCCGCGCCAACGCTGAGTTCCGAGCCGGGCAAGTTGTTATCGATCGTCGCCGGCAGGCAGATCATCGGGATCTTGAAGGCTGGATAGCGGTCGCGTTCGCTGTGCAGTTGATAGGCTGCCTTGTAGGCCATCCAGCCGCCGATGATCAGCAGGCCTTCGATCCGATGGGTTTCAATGGCACGAGCAACGGCGTACAGTTCCTCGATGCCGGGAATATGGCGATTGGTGCCCAGTTCACAACCCCCCAGGCCGGCCCACCCTTCAACATCGCCCCAGGTCAGTTCCTCGATTCGGCCGGCAAGCAATCCCTCGAAACTGCCACGCACTCCCAGTAGTGTATGGCCGCGGTCCAGGCCGAAGCGCACCGCGGCGCGCACGGCAGAATTCATTCCCGGCGCTAGTCCGCCCGCATGAATGATCGCCAGGCGGCGGGGCTGGCTTGGCGTGGTGACACTCGGTGACGCCTCGGCAATTGCCCTGAAAACTTCGAACATCTCGGTAAAACTGCCGCCACGCAATTCCATTGCCGTGGAGTACTCCTGTTCGGCAATCTTCTGCGCAACGGCACGGGTCTGCTCAACGCACTGCATCAAGGGCACCCGCTGAATGCGGTTACAGCGAATGCCGATCAGTTGCGGTTCACTTTCCGGTGTTGCAGACAGCACCTCCTGAACGGCGGCATGACCGAGCAGGGTGCTCATCCAGCGGTCGAAGCTGCTCGGGGTTCCGCCACGCTGCACATGTCCAAGAATGGTCACCCGGGCATCCTCACCGAGTCGCTCTTCCAGAACCTGCCGCACATAGTCGCAACTGATGGGATTGCCGGCACGGTCCTGGGCGCCTTCGGCGACCACGACAATGCTGTCGCGACGACCAGCGGCGCGCCCGTTGCGCAACAAGCCGCACATCTGTTCCTCCCAGCCATTGGGCGGAGGATTTTCGGGGATGAGCACGTAGTCGGCACCGCCGGCGATGGCGCTCATCAAGGCCAGATAGCCACAGTGTCTGCCCATGACCTCGACCACGAAACTGCGCTGATGACTGGCGGCGGTGCTGGCGATGGCGTCGATCGCTTCAGTGATCCGATACAGGGCGGAGTCGGCACCGATCGTCATGTCGGTCCCGACCATATCATTGTCAATCGATCCGACCAGGCCGGCAATCATCAGTGCCGGATGCTGGCATGCCGTCTGCTCATCGATCTGTCCGGTTTGCACCAGTTCCGCCACCAGTCCCAGCCATTCCCGGCGAAAGGTGTCCGCGCCGCTCAGGCTACCGTCACCACCGATGATGACCAGCCGGTCGATACCGTGCTGGAGCAGG
>DPSD01000638.1:470-681 GCA_003538495.1 Accumulibacter sp. | reverse complement strand
ACCGTGCTGGAGCAGGTTGTGGGCGGCGCGCAGGCGCCCGGCGCGTTCGCGGAAGGCTGCGCAGCGAGCCGTGCCGATGATCGTGCCGCCGCGATGCAGGATACTGCCCACATCATCCCAGAACTGTGGCCGGATGCGCTCGCCGCCGTCCACCATTCCTTGATAACCTTCGTAAATGGCGTACACCACGGCACCCTGATGCAGCGCCGTG
>DPSD01000638.1:0-202 GCA_003538495.1 Accumulibacter sp. | reverse complement strand
CCACGGCCCCCTGATGCAGCGCCGTGCGGACCACTGCGCGTACTGCCGCGTTCATGCCTTGGGCATCACCGCCGCTGGTGAGGACGCCGATACTCAGAGGGGGACTTTTGTTGTTCATATTCATGTGGGCAATCTCGATAAGGAAAGGAGGGTCATTGGTACCGGGAGGAGTATATGTGGCCCTGTCGACAGCGGTCAATCC
>DPSD01000106.1 GCA_003538495.1 Accumulibacter sp. | reverse complement strand
TCCTAGGCCCAATCCGCATGGAGAATATCACTCTTAACCCCGCCAGCGATAGCATCGCCGGCCCGACGCCCCGAAAGGGGCGTCTCTCTTTGTGGCAACGCCAACCCCGCCGGCGATCGCATTGCCGGCCAGACGCCTCTCTCGTGGAGGCGTTTCTTCTGCTGCTCAGTGTTCATTCGACGGCCTCCGCTGCGTTGGTGATGTCCCTGTACCCGATGACCACGCTGCCGCGTGCCTTGGTGATCAGTTTGGCGAAGGGATCCTGCACCCTGAGCAGTCGTGGCTGGACGCCACCGCAATCGAACACCGCATAAAGCCAGTAGCGCTCGCGCAGGATGCAGGCGCGTGCCCATTCGTTTTCGGTCAGCTCGATCTCGCCGACACCCACACGCCCCTTCACTTCGATACCGCGCTCCTCGCTGGCTCGCCTGGACATCAGGTCGAAGCCCGGGTAGTCGTTCAGGCCAGCCAGGCGCGCCTTCGGGGGCGTGGAGACATCGCGCACGTCGGCGCCTTGGGCCGCTTCGAATGCGATCGCCACCTCGACGGCGATGCGCTCGACTTCGGCGTCCCGCGCCTTGATGTCGTCGGGATCGGTGGATGGCTGAATGAGCGCGGTAGCCAGCATCTCGACGCGGCTGGCCTGGATCAGTTCAACTTCTCGCCGCGCCTGAAGCAGCACCAGTTCGCGCCGACTGGCGAGGCTCCGCTGTTGCGTCTTGATCCGCTCCAGTTCGGTGTGCGCAGCCCGCTGACCATCGCGCGCCTGGTCTGTGAAGCGCTTGCGGGCAGCAGCAAGCTCGGACTCCTGGTAGTCGAAGGCGATTTGCAGGTACTCCTCGGTATCCTTCAACTGATTGGTCGCGCCCATGCGCTGCAAATCGGCCAGTCGGGTGACGAGCTCACGCTGGATGTGCTCCTCGGCGGCAAGGCGCCAGGTGTTGCTCTGAGCCAGAAACACGACGCTGCCAGGGTTGGACTTCACAGCAGGCCTCAGCAGCAGAAGATGCTCGACCGGCGCTTCGATCAGGCGACCATCGGCGTATTGCTTGATCGCAACCAGCCGCTGTTCTATGACGTCGATGGCGTTGAAGCTAGGGATGCCTGGATCGATGCCGCGCACGATGGTCACCCGGGCGACATGAAAGAGGTACGGGGCGGTGGCACTCACGTCGGTGAACATCGCACCCCGCTGGCCTGCCGAACGGGCATGCTCGATGGCGATGGCGGACAGCCGCTCGAACACCGGTTCCCCAGGGTGGATATAGATGGCGTCGCGACCGTCGTCCGGGCGATGGACGGTGAAGCGCTTGCGTGCCGACTCCGGGTAGTTTTCGAGCAGAGGCAGCAGGCTTTCAAGCACCCCTCGCTTGCGCGGCCGCATGAAGAACTGGCTGTCCAGGTTGCCTATGAAGTCGACGCCGATCACCGGCGCCGCGTGCTCCAGGTAGCGGCGTACATAGCCGGGCAGCAACCGCCGCATCGCCTCGATCGCCATCGCCTCACGAAGCTGCGGCAGGTCGGTCAGCACCTCGCCGCCTTTGCCGTAGATCGTCTGTTCCCTCACTTCGATCGCCCTGATCTGTTCCGGCGTCAGTTGGCCGGCAAGTTCAAGCGCCTTTCTGTCGGCCTCATCATCCGATTCCACGGCGCGCTGGATGTAGTCGGTAATTGACATCCCCTCGAAGATGCGGCCGACCACGTCGAATACCTTGTCGGATCCGAGCTGCTTGCGGATCTCCTCCAGCTTGTCGAGCAGCGTCTTGATGACGCGCCCTTCGCGGGTCTTGCCGGCAACCAGATTGATGATCGCGACGCGGTCGCGTTTCTGACCGTAGCGGTGAATGCGGCCCATCCGCTGTTCGAGGCGGGCGGGGTTCCAGGGCACGTCGTAGTTGATCAGGATCCAGCAGAACTGCAGGTTGATTCCCTCGGCGGCTGCGTCGGTGCCGATGAAGAAGCGTGCGCCCTTGCTTTCGGCGTCGTGAGCTTTGCGGAAGCGCTCGACCTGCGCATCACGTTCCTCGAACCCAAGACCGCCATGGATATACGCCACCTGGTCGGCGTAACCCATGCCTTCCAGGCGGCGCCTGAGGAATTCGAGCGTGTCCCGGTGCTCGGTGTAAATGATGACCTTCTGGTCACGGTACTGCGGCGCGCGCAGCAGTTCGGCCATGCGCTCGAATTTCGACTCCTGGCCGCCGTTGTGCACCGCTTCGGCCAGCGCGATCAGGTCTTGAACCTGGCCACGTTCGTCGATGAGTTCGGCCAGGCTGGTGGCGACGAATGCGCCGAGTGCCTCGGCTTCGGACTCTTCGTGTTCTTCCTGGCCAGCGGCAGAGGTCTCTTCGTCGCCCGTCTTGACAGCCAGGACGTCGACGAGGCGCCCTTCACGGACCTTGCGGTTCAGACGCTCCTGTTGAGCGCGCAGCTCCTCTTCCGGAATGCGACCGGACTGGATGTCATCGATCAGTGCGTCGAGCTTGGCGTGGCGATTGCGGAACGAGCACAACAGGGCCCAGGTACTGCTGGCCATCCGCCGCTGGAAGACCGTCATCGCAAAGCGGGCAGCCTGACGGTTGAGCAGGCGGGCCTGGTTGTAGTAGTGGCGTATGTAGACGGTTGTGCGGTCATAGAGGGCCTGCTCGCTCACGGCTCCGGTCGAGAGGTCGTAGCTGACCGTGTCGCACATACGTTCGGCGTACAGCGGCTTGCCGCGAAGATCGACCATCTCCTCCTTCACTCGCCGGATGAAGTAGCGCTCGCGTGAATCACGCGGAAACCTGATGAACGCGGTTTCGGTGCTGAAGAGTTCAGGCTCCAGCAGGCGCCACAGACAGTAGTACGGGTACTCCTTGCCCATGTGCGGCGTTGCCGTGAGCAACAGAAGGTGATGTGCCACCCAGGGCAGTCGCCAG
>DPSD01000103.1 GCA_003538495.1 Accumulibacter sp. | reverse complement strand
AAAGCACGCTAAGCCTGCGCTGATCAAGTCGCGCGGGGTGTGCTGCGGCCTCTGGGGAAGCCAAGCGACAGTTGATCGGCTATGTCGGTTGGCTGTTCCGTTGCTCCCCAGACCCCGGCCTGAACGACTTTCAGAAAGCAGCAGCCTTCTCGATGTGCTGGCTGGTGTGGCCTGTGTGCGACAGGGCCTTTTTTGTGAACCACACGGACTGAGGCAGCCAAGTCAGGCCAGGTGCGCGCGCTGTTTGTCGTAAGCGCGGCACGTATGCCCCCGTAGGCCGCAAGAACCAGGCCCGGTTTAATTTCTCTCTTTCATGAAATACGGAAAGCGAGAAAAAAGGAAATCATGCGCGCGGCCAGACAAGGGCAGCCAGCTCATTGACTGTTGCGATGGCTTCTTCAAAGGGGCTGGCATCGGCGTAGACCATCGCGCGGATGAAGTTCTCATAGAGCGCCTTGCTGGCTTGGCTTTGCCAATCGGCCAAGGCCTTCCAGGTCTCGCCTTGGATGTCGTCCAGGTAGGCGGGGCACTGGTGCTTGAACTCTTGTGCGTCCTGTTGGCTGATCGCCTGGGCGAGGCTCACCATCTGAGGGCGGTCGATGTGCGCGCGGATGGCGTGCAGATCGTGAATGTGTCGCACCAGCGTGGGGTCTGGGTTGCGGCTTTCGCCCGCCAGTTCCATTGCGCGGCGGCGCGTCAGGCCGACCAGCTTTTCTGCGGCTGTTTCGGTCAGGCTCACGCATTCAATGACGGGCACTTCGGGCGGGCGGCCGTAGGCTTGTGCCACAAACGAGGCAACAGGCCGCACCACAGGGGGCAAGCGCAAGGTGGTGAAGGTCAGCTCAATCTGAATCCGAGGGCGCAAATGGCCTGCGTGCTTTGTTTCGTCCTGATAGGGCAAGTTATAGAGGGTGTATTGATTGGCGTCGCGGGAGCGAAGGCAGGCCGAATCATTGGGGTCAAACACAAACCCTGCCTCCAGCAGGCTGGCGGTGATCTGGTCACGGAGTTCGCCTAAGCGTTTTCTTCGCTGAGCGTTGCTGAGCGTCAGGTCTTTGGGGGCGACGATCTTGAAATCAACGTCTTCCGACATGCGTTGCACGCATTGATGGGCGCGTGCCAAGGCGGTGCCGCCGGAAAAGACCAGCCGAAAGGGTGCGGTATCCAGGCGCGTGATGGCCTGCATCGCGTGCAGGATGTGCCAATCCTTCTTGACGGGTTCGAGTTCGGGTAAGCCGAAATAGTCCTGAACCGCTAGAAAGTTGATGCCTTCTGCCATCCGCCACTACCCCTTTTTTTCCAGCATGAGGGGCCGGTTTTGGTAGCTGAGCTGGCGCGAAAATCTGCCCTTGACCCGAAGGATTGCGTTGACAGGCACCTGCGTGGACTGACCGCTGTTGTAGGCCTCTTCCCAATGGCTAGGCCGCCAAGCCACGCCGAGCTTGTTGAGGGCTTCGCGCGCCGCTCCTGAAAAGCCGTTTGGGTTGCTCAGCATTGGCTTGCCTGTGAGGGATGAGCGCTCTGCCCGCCCATAGACGCCATAGCCCAGCCGCACGAGCTCGCCATCGGCGACCAGTTGGCGCAGCGCGCGGATCACCTGGTCTTCATCGGCCATCGCCTTGAACTCGCGGGTCAGGAAGACGGTGTCGCGGCTTTTCTGGATACGCGCTTTGATGCGTTCACGAAGGGGCTGAGGGCGTGGCATAGGTGATCTTGCTGTGGCTGGGCGGGACTGCAAAAACCCGACACATCAAGTTATACAAGAACCCGACACAAATCAAGGAAAAATTGAACAATGGCAACGGGATAGGGACCTGTATCCGGTTTCAATCTGCCTGCCGAGCTTGGAAAGAAAGAGTTCCATAAAAGAAGAATTCTCTCTTTCTCGCCCGTTGCGTGGCTACGGGTAGGCGCGTAGCACTACCTAGTACATCGTTCCATCAAAACATTAACGATTAGGTCATCTGCGCGCCGAAGTTCTTCCACTGGAACCTGACCGGATGGGCGTTCATCTCGTCGATGCCCTTGAGGATGCGCAGCCTCAGTTCGTCGAGTGAGGCGACGCGAATGTGACGCAAGAAGCTGCGCGCCATCTTGGAGAAGGCCGACTCGACCAGGTTGAGCCAGGAGCCGTGCTTGGGCGTGTGTACGTACTCGAAGCGGCCGGGCCTGCTGGCCAGGTAGGCCATCGTCTCCTTGGAGATGTGCGAGCTGTGGTTGTCCAGCACTACGCGGATGATGGCCTCGGGCGGATAGCGCTGATCGAGCCGGCGCAGCAGCGCGATGAACTCGACGCTGCGGTGGCGAGACTCGACGTTGGCGATGATCTCTCCGGTATGCAAGTCCAGCGCAGCGATGATCGACAGCGTTCCGTGACGGACGTATTCGTGATCGCGTCCGATGCCCGGGTGTTTGCCCGGCACCGGCGGCAGGTCGGGTGCTGTCACTCCCAGCGCCTGCACTGCGGGCTTCTCGTCCACGCTGACGGTGTACACCGGCAGCGCCCGCGCATCATGCACCGCGTCGGCGCGGTACAGGCCCACGTCGCGATACACCATCAGCACTTCGGCCATCTTGCGTTCGAACTGCGCGTCGCGCTGTTCGAGGTAGTAGCGCACGCGATGCGGCTTGAGTTCGTGCGCGTCCAGAATGCGCCAGACGGTGCTCTTGCCAGCGCTGGACAGTCTCGGGAAATACGCAGCCGCCGCGTTGGCGGCCACATGCGCGGCCAGCGCCGATATCGTCCACAGTTCGGCGGCCAAGCCCAGCGACTTGGGCTGGCGGCACGCCAGATCGATCACCCAGGCTTTGGCCTCTTCGCTGATCTGCGGGGCATGTGGTCGATGGAACCGATCGCGCAGCCCAGTGTTCACGCCTGCGGCCAGGGCTTTGTCGATGCACTTGTAGATCGTCGGCCGCGACACGCCGAGCAGGCGCTGAATCTCCGTGGGCGCCTTGCCCTGCGCATACGCGAGCAGCACCTTGGCCCGCTCGACCTCGCGCAGCGGTGCCGTCCGCGAGCCGGCCAACTCCTCCAACATCGAGCGCTGCTCGGTGTCCAGCGCCAGCGGCGCACGCCCAGTCTTTCGAGCCATCCCAGCCTCCACGAGGAAATGCTGGAGCGGCATGATCGCAGGATCGGCGTATTTAGTAAATATTTTGA
>DPSD01000353.1 GCA_003538495.1 Accumulibacter sp. | reverse complement strand
TTTGATGAAAAGAACCCAGGAGGGCACATGCAGCGAGAAGTTCCTGAAGACTTTGTTGTCGGCCCATGTCGGAGCATTACGGGAACTGAAGTTTGCATAGCCATGCAAAAGGCACTTGACGATCTTCTTTGCCGGCGTTACCCGGAAATCTTCCGGGATCGGCATGTCTCGGCGAGCCCGACGTGTATGCAGCAGGGGTTTGCGTGACCAGATCATGTCATGACCACAGGAATGCCATCTGCACCAGGCTGGGCATGATCTTCCCGGCACCTCCCCGTAGCGACCAGGTGCACTCGTAATCCAACGGTGTTCCCTGCGGGTTGACCTGGACCAGCTTCGCGCCAGCCTTCTTGGCCAGAGAGGGAATGCGTGCTGCGGGTTGGACAATGCCGGACGTGCCGATGGCGAATAGCAGATCGCACTCTCTTGCAGCGGTGAACGCCTGTTTCAGCGTATCTTCGGGCAGGTTTTCACCAAACCAGACGACCCCGGGTCTGATATCACCGCCGCAGTGGCTGCATTGAGGTGGGCACAGCCGACGCCCACCTTCTGGCTCATCGGGGATGCCAGGCGGAAAACTGAAAGGACGGGCACAAGCAAAACAACGCGGGGAATGCAGGCTGCCGTGGAGATGGAGCACATCGGTACTGCCGGCGCGTTCGTGCAAGTCGTCCACGTTTTGCGTGACGACGGTAAGCCTGGGCACATGTTGCGCCAGTTCGGCAATCGCCCGGTGGGCGGGGTTGGGCCGCGCCTTCAATACCTTCATTCGCCGCCATTCGTACCAACCCCAGACCAACGCCTTGTCTTGACGAAATCCATTGGCGGTGGCGAGGTCTTCGGGATCGAAACGCTCCCACAAGCCAGTGAGCGGATCCCTGAAGGTGGAAATGCCGCTCTCTGCAGAAACCCCGGCTCCTGTAAAAACCAGGACATGCTTCGCTTCATGCAACGCCGTGATCAGTTCCTGCGGGATTGCAATCGGGATGAGGGAAGTCATGGCTTCATGGCTGGTGGAATTCGCTGGAGGGATAAGCGGGTTTGCTTCGGCCGGGAGATGACGACTGCGCTCCGCTTCGCAAGGCGTGACTGCTACGCATCATACATGCATGGAGAAAATGGATCTTCATCAAGACGGTAGTGCGATGAAACAGCAGCCGCTTGCCCTCATCGCCCTCATTGCCGCCAGTTCGGTCCACGCTGCTACCCCGGCGTTTCCCGACGCCGGGAATCCTCTGGTCGAGCCACGTTTCGAGTCGGTCGGTGTCGGCATCATTCCGCGCTACGTGGTGCCGACGGTGGCGCAGGACCGCGCCGGGTTCATGTGGATAGCCACGGGCGACGGCCTGGTGCGCTTTGACGGCTACCGCTTTCGCGCCCAGGAACGCGATAGCCCACACCCCGGCAAACGCAACCTCGGCTGGATTCGGGTGCTGCTGGCGGGGCGCGATGGCCGCCTGTGGATAGGCACCGAGTGGGATGACCTGGCGGTCTATGATCCGGTAAGCGAACGCGTCAGTTTCCATCGCGGCGACGATGACGGAAAGGCCGGCGTGCTGCCGACCATCCGCGCCCTGGTCGAGGATGCTGCGCGGCATCTGGATCGGTAGCGAGGGCGGCGGGCTGGAGCGCTTCGACCCGCGCAGCGGCAGCTTTTCCCGGCACCGGAATTCACAGACAGCCGGCAGCCTGCCCGACGATCGCGTCCAGGCGCTGCTGCTCGACCGCCAAGGCGCACTTTGGGTGGGTACCTGGGCCGGCTTGAGCCGTCTCCAGCCCGGCAGCGATCACTTCGAACCGGTCTTCTCGAACGCTGCGGCGAATGGCGGCGCCAGCCTGGCCGGCCGCATCGTGCAGGCCTTGTTCGAGGCATCGGACGGGAACATCTGGGCCGCCTCCCACAAGGGTGGTGTCGCCGTGCTGGACAGGCAGCTACGCGTCGTCGGCGCCTTGCACTCCGGCACCCGCCCGGGCGACGCCTGAGGCGTCCGGACAGCCGCTGCCGCCCGCACGCATCGAGGCGATGGCGCAGGCTCGCGACGGTACGCTCTGGCTCGGCACCGACTCCGCGCTCTATCAGTTCACCCGGGACCACCGGCAATTGCGAGTCCTGCCGCATGCCGGAGGGCTGACGCGTCAGTTGCTGGCGAGCACCGACGGTTCCCTGTGGGTAGGCACGCAGGATGGCGTGTTCCGCCTGCAGCCCGGCACGGCGGCAATCGTTCGCGTCGCTCAACACGCAGGGCAGTCGCTGCGTGCCGACATCAACGCTCTTGCCGAGGCAAGTGACGGCAGCGTGTGGGTGGGCAGCGGCAAGGGGCTTTTTCGCGTCGCCGTTGGCGAACACGAATTGCGAAGCGTCGCCTGCGCCGAGGGCGCCGGCCTCGGCAACCCCAGCGTCATCGGATTGCTCTTCGACCGTCAGCAGACCCTGTGGGTAGACACCGCGGTCACCGGACTGCATCACATGCGCCATTGGGATGGCCAACATGCGGCCTTCGAGCGCATCAGCGAACGCCATGGAATCGTCACGCGTCCCTTTGGCGGCAATCTGCTGGAGGATGGGCGCGGTCGCATCTGGACGCAGATGTACGTCTATGACCC
>DPSD01000081.1 GCA_003538495.1 Accumulibacter sp. | reverse complement strand
ATGGCCGCAGTCGACACGGATGCTGATCTGCCTCGGATCTCCGCATCTCGGTTCACCACTTGAGCGACTCGGTCAGTTGGCAACCACCGCCTTGAAACTCAGCGCAGTCACCCGTCCCCTCGGGAATATTGCCGCGACGCGCAGCCAAGGCATCAAGGATCTGCGCCGAGGTCCCGGTGCTCCGCAGACGCTACCCGAGCCACACACGATTGCTTTCCGCTTTCTTGGCGCCAGTCTCGCCAAAAATGTCGAGCATCCGCTCAGCGAATTCCTTGGCGATGGGCTGGTGCCTCTGAGTAGCGCGATCACACACGAAATTGAAGGCGACGTCGAAAGCGCCAGGATCGGCAAACTCGGTCACCTGGGATTGCTGAACGACACGCGCGTCTATCGGCAGATCAGGGAATGGCTCGGTGTGCTGTACGAAGCCGAAACGCCAGCAGAACGCTGATGCCGCAATGAGTGCCGCAGTCTCGGGTTGCAGGCAGGACAGGAGGCGGGATCCTGCTTTCCCTTTGCCGGCGTCAAGTTGCATACACCTGAGCTGACCGTACACGGCTCGCCGGCATATTGCACGCTGGCCCCGTCGCCGCCCGGTTCGTCTACCCGGCTGCCAGCAGAATTTCTGGTACTCCCCAGATGCGCACACCTGTGGGCGGGTTTTCCACTGCCCGTACCAGCGCTCTCACCATCTGCTCGATGTCGATCAGACCGAAGCGCCTTGCCGCCTCGCGTGTTGGCGGCAGGTGCTCGAACAGGCGGTAGGCTGGGAGAAGCAGCAACGGCCAATGATGGCCGGGTCCCAGCACATACCACGGGCGAAGAAAGCTGGCTGCGATGCCACTGGCGCGGATCAATCTTTCGCCCTCGGCACGCGCGGCAATGTAGGCCTGCATCACCGGTGCCGGTTGGGCAACGCTGAGGTAGAGCAGGTGATTGATTCCGGCCTCCATCGCTGCGGTCAGCGCCGCGCCTGCGGAGGCGAGATCGACGCTCCGGAAATCCGCAGCCTTTCTCGGCCCTGGGTGGGCAACCCCAACCAGATGGACCAGGACGTCGGCCCCCTCGATCTGTTGCACGTAGCTTGCGGCATTGAGCGCATCGCCGACGACGATGCGGCAGCCGGGTGCTAGCCGGTTTGCCGACTCCTGCCGCGTCAACGCCGTAACCCGATGGCCGCGTGCGAGCAATTCCGGAATCAGGTGGCTGCCAATGTAGCCTGTGCCGCCGGTCACGAATACGTGCATCTTGCCCTTCCCGGATGAATTGTTGAGTGGGTCGATGCATCTGCATACGAGCAGAATGCTTTTCTGGATGCACAACTGCAAGCAGATGCGGCCGGGAATGGCGTCGGAGCAGCGTCAACGGTCATGGCGTCACGGCTTTCACGTACCTACCGAAGGAGCCGGTCGTAGAGAGCCGTGAACTCGCAGGTCAGCTTGTGCCGAGGGTCGAGGTGGATCATCGGTAGCGCCTGATGGTGTGACTCACGAATCTTGATCGACGCCGACAGGAAGGCATCCAGGATCGGCAGTCCTTCGGCGCGCAGTTCATCGACCAGACGCAAGGGCAGCTTGGCACGTGCCTGGTACTGGTTGACCACAATGCCTTCCAGCCGCAGGCCACGGTTATGGTCGGTCTGGATTTCGCGCACGCTGTCCAACAGCGAGTACAGGGCGCGACGCGAGAAATCATCGCAATCGAACGGGATCAGGCAGGTGTCGGCGGCGATCAGCGCCGAGCGGGAGAAGAAGTTCAGGGCCGGCGGGGTATCGATGAAAATTTCGTCATACCCCTGCAGCTTCTCCAGCGCCTCCCGCAGCTTGTACATCTTGTAGCGTGACTCGAGCTTGAACTGCACTTCCTCCAGCTTGGCGTCAGAAGGCAGCACGGCAAGATCGGGAAACTGTGTGGGGACAACGTAGGCATCGAGTGTCTCGGGAAACAGCTTGTAGCCAAGAATGTCCTCGAAGAAATTGGCGAGGGTCTTGGTCTGTTCGTCGAGTGCCTTGCCGAGCAGATAGCGGGAAGCATTGGCTTGTGGATCTAGATCGACCACCAGCGTTCGCTTGCCCTGCGCAGCGGCAATGGCCGCCAGGTTGCAGGCGATCGTCGACTTGCCAACGCCTCCCTTCTGATTGAAAACGACTCGGCGCATGACATTTCCCCATGAATGGTAAGGATTTCATGAAGTGTAGCCAAATCCGCGGGGCGAGTCGAGGAGCACGCATGCCCGAGAAGGCATCATCAACTCGATCTAGGTTGTTGCGCTACGCCCAGTAAGGACAGGATGCTCAGCAGACGTCTGCCAGTACTTTGCTCAGCCAGGCCTCGATGTCATGCAGTTCTTCGAGGCACACCGTATGCTCGGCAGCGTAGCCGTGCCACTGTACCGGATAGTCCGCTGCCTTCAGCAACTTGGCTGAACGCTTTCCCAGGTCGTAGGGAATGACCGGATCGGCACGCCCATGCGCCATGAAGATCGGCACATCGCGGTTGGCCGGCTGCGCTTCTGCAGCCAGGGTATCGGCCAGCGGCAGATAGCACGACAGCGCCAGGATCCCCGCCAGGCGCCGTGGATGGCGCAGGCCGGTGTGCAAGGCAATCACTCCGCCCTGTGAGAAACCGGCAAGCACGATTCGCGCATCCGCTATCCCGCGTGCATTTTCCCGATCGAGCAGGTCCTCGATCTGTCGTGCCGATGTACGCACACCCTCTGCCTCTTCTCGTCCCGGCGCAAAATCGAGCGTGACGATATCATACCAGGCGCGCATCACGTAGCCACCATTGATGGTCACTGCGCGCATGGGCGCATGCGGAAAGATAAAACGGAGCGCTGGCAAGCGGTCAAAGTCGAACTCATCGACAATCGGCTCGAAGTCATGCCCGTCGGCCCCGAGGCCGTGCAGCCAGATGATCGCGCACCTTGGGGATTCCCCGGTTTGCCGCTCGACGGTGGGCAGCAACTGGCGATCAGCGGTGGCAGGGGTCGGCTTGGCAGTCATTGAAGGGATCCTTGTTCTTGTCGGTAGTCGCCATTGTAGCAGTCGCACCGCATGCATCGATTAATGTGAAAATCGCATCCGCGACTCACGAATCCTGCCTTGAGCCTGGTCGAAGGGCTCCCTCTCCACTTGCGGGTGAGGGGGCGGGGGAGTGGGAAACGGTCATGCCTTTCATGATCGGGGGTGCCTGCAATAGCCATGACCGTTAGGGCGATTTCCGGGAATCAAGAT
>DPSD01000182.1:2570-2706 GCA_003538495.1 Accumulibacter sp. | reverse complement strand
TGCAGGCGGTACTCGCGCTCCTTTCGGTAACGGAAGCGGTAGGGCTTTCGCAGCGGGCCGTGCCAGGGATGCCAGACGCTGCCGTCGGCATGCTCGACGTGCAGATCGACCGCAATCTTGCCGATGTCGTGCAGCA
>DPSD01000182.1:0-2288 GCA_003538495.1 Accumulibacter sp. | reverse complement strand
ATCTTGCCGATGTCGTGCAGCAGGGCCGCGTAGGCCGTGCCTGCGGTCCAGGCTTCGGCCTGGGCCGCCTGTGCCTCCGGCGTGACGCCCGCAGGCAGCAGGTATGACTGCCGCAATTTCAGCGCATAGGCGACGATCTCCAGGCCGTGGTCCAGCATGCCGCCCGGATAGGCGTGGTGGTGGTTCTCGGAGGCCGGGAACTGCTGGACCAGCTCGGCGTAGCGCTCCAGTGGGGCGAGGTAGAGCGTGGCGAACTGCCGGCGCGAGAGCGAGGTGCGCTGCCAGATGTGTTCCAGCAGTTTCTGCCGACGCGGCGTGGCCAGCAGCGATGCGGCCGACTCCGGCCGCGTCAACCCTTTCGGAGTTTCGATGGCGGAGGTGGGCGGTGTGCCGGCGGTGGGTGGCACCCGTTTGCGCTGGAACAGCGAGAGCATGGCGAACCCCGGATGACGGGCTGCTCGGGGCGCCTTTTGGCCTTTTCAGGATAGGGCCTTTCCCCTTGGCGCCCTTCCTTTGCCCCTTCCCAGCCCTTTGGCCTTTGTCGGAAGCCTTTGGGTATAGGGCCGCTGCTTCGCGGCTGCCACGATGAATGCGGCATGGGGCAACCCCGGCAAGTGGGGCGCTGCGGGACGTTCGTCAGCTCTGGCCCAAGCCGGTGTCGAGGGCGGCGGATTGCGCTGCGAAGTCGTCGGGACGGCGCTTGCGGAAGGTTTCGAGATTGGCGAGCTTCCAGCGCAGTGCCGGCAGTTGCGCGGCGTGCCGGCACTGCACCAGCGACCAGTCCGGTTCTGCGCGCGCCAGCCCGCTCAGAAACTGCCTGTGCGCGGTGCTCAGTCGCTGTGGCAGCTCGCGCCGCATCCTGGCGCGAGCGTCGAGCAGTGTCTCCAGGGAGCAGTCCACTTCGGTCATGCCGACAAAGGCCCTCTCGTACTCGCCGGCGATGTCCTTGTCGTTGCCGAACAGCACTTCGTGGGGCGGCCGGTTGTGGCCCGCCAGATAGATCACGAAGCACTCGACCATGCCGTCGCTGATGTCGCCCGATTCGTAGAGCTGCCACACGTCGAACAGGTCGCGGGGGTGCTGCCGATCCAGCGCAGCCACCAGCTTGCTGGCGTACAGCTCGTCCGGTGCCAGAACCGGCAGCTCGAACTCGACGCCGAACAGATCGCTGGTCTTGGCACTCAGCGGCCGCCGCTCCACGGGCAGCACGCTGCCTCGGAACACGACGTTGACCTCGATCTTCACCTGGTTGGCGTCGTTCTCGACGATCAGCTTGGTGTCCCCCAGATCCTTGGCGCGAACCAGGCGTGTCTGCACGCCCAGTGGTGCAACGCGCGTGGCGATGGCGGCCAGCTCCTGGTTGATGGCTTGCAGCGCTTCGTCGCGCGGCGTCTGCCACGGGAGGTACACCACGTCGATGTCCACCGACAGGCGCGGCATGTCCCGCACGAAGAGGTTGATGGCCGTGCCGCCCTTCATAGCGAAGATGTCGTTGGCGAACACGTCGGGCGCGACGGCCAGCAGCAGGCGAACGGTGTCCGCGTAGGTCTTATCCATGAGGTCTCAGGCTCAGCAAGGTGCCGTCATCGAGCCGGCTCATCCAGCGCGTGTTGCTGCCGGTGCGAACCGGGTACTGCTCCAGCAGGGCATCGACATCCACGAGGCTGGTCTCGCGCGCCCAGGTGAGGAACAGGCGCACGGCCTTCACGCTGGTGCAGCAGGACAGCAGTTGTCCGAGCAAGTCCTTGCGGGGGGAACGCAGTCCATCGAAGAGGTTGCGGGCCTCTTCGAGGCTCTGCTTGACGCCGGCTTCGTACAGCAGTTCCAGAACGGCACGCTCGGAGGCAGCCACCCGCAGATCCTCGGGCAGGCCAGGCGGCGTGGTCAGGGTCTTGCTGGCCAGCGCCGTGTCCGGCCAGTCGAACAGGCGGGCGTGGACGTAGCGGGCCGGAAAGCGCGAGGTGAACCAGGCTGGCAACGCGAAACGACCGTCGCCCCACAGCACCAGCGTCTCCCGGCTGCCCAGGTTGTGCCGCACGCCCTGCAGGGCCAGGGCGCTCTTGCCGCCGACGTGCAGGCCGGGCACGCGCTGTTGCAGGAACTTCAGCGCACCGTAGACCCCGAACTCATCGTTCGGGAAGGCATAGACGCCATGGGCCAGGCGCACGAGCCACCCGCCGTCGGCATAGTGGGCGGCGAGCTGGGGCGACACCCCGAACTGGCTCAGGGTGGCAAGGTCGAACGGCGCCCCGCGGGGGAGTCCCGCCTGCAGCCGCTTGATTACCTGG
>DPSD01000301.1 GCA_003538495.1 Accumulibacter sp. | reverse complement strand
CCGGATCGCAGTACGGCCCGGTAGCGCGTCTCGTACACGCTGATCTTCATCTATCGGTTTAGTGAGCCATGAGTAGCATCGATATGGAATATAGAGTTGGGCTGCCCGCATGATTACGCCACGCTGGTTGCCGATGCTTTTTGCCGGGGCACTCCTGTTGCCTGGAGAGGCTTTTGCCTTTGGCGTGGTTCTGCAATACGAAGGCGAGGTCGATGACCGGGTTGCTTACTTTGCCGATGTCAGAACGATTTTGAATCGGACGCCGCCAGATCAGGTCATGGGCCCGACAGAAATCAGGGAAATCGCTGTTACGGCCGTATATGAGAACGCAAACAAGCCTGAGTTCGTGCATATGAAATTGCAGTTCCAGTGTTCGAACGCCTTTTCGATGGACATGGCCAGCCGCAAGATCACCGAAAACAAGAACAAGGTCCGGCCTGATAATGTCGTTACCTTTCGCATCGGACCGGGCAGTTACAAGCTAAGGCGTTCCGATCTGAAAACCGAAGCCGTGGCTGCCAGCGACTGGAAAACCTCCAGCGCGCCGATGCTCTCGAAAGCCGGGACGATTGCCTGCAACGACATCGAATTCGATAAGGCCTTGCACGCCGCCATCAAGGGCGGCACCTTCGATTTCGAGGGCTTTGGCAAGCGCATCGGCAAGCTGGGTCTGCCGGAAGATATGCTGCTCATCGGCGCAACTTTGCCGTCTGAATTCCTGGACTTCGCCTGGGATAGCTTCTGGTGGGACAAGGTTCTTGCCAAGAAACGTCCCGACCCGAGCGGTAAATGGGCTCAGACGCTTTCTGAAGCCGACAGGCAGGCGGCGATCGAAAAGCTCAAGCGGAAACAGCAGGAACTGGAGTCCGGCACTGCATCGATTCGAGCCGGTCTGCTGGAGAGCATCAAGAAGACCAATGCGGAAATGAAGGCCGATCTCGAAGTCGCCAAGAACGCCGGCAAACATCCGGATGGCTCGAAAATGAACAAGCACGAGGCCAAACTGGCGGCGGTCTTTATCGGCCAGCCCGAACAGAAAGTCGTCGACATCATGGGCAACCCCGATGATTTCAACCAGACCGCCGACGCGCGCTTCCTGCGCTACAGCGCCTGGTGGGAACAGCAGGGTGTCACGGTTTACGGTGCGCAGGGCGTCATCGGCGGGGACCCAGGCGGTTATGCCGAATGCTTCGCCGAATTCAGCGTGCGGCCCGACGCCAGTGGCGAATGGCGGGTGGACGATATCGTCGTCCGTGGAGACTACGAGGGAACGGGGTCGCGCGAAATCCGGCTCGTTTGCAACGACGCCATCAGGCCCAAGCGCTGATACAACCCAACACCATGCGGTACCGGATGCAGTGACCATCCTTGCTTGTCACTGCGGTTTCGAACAATGAAAGGCAACTGGAAAATGATGAAAACAGTGATTTTGGCCACCACGCTCATGGTTGCGACCGTCCCCTGCCACGCCAAGACTGAAGTCCAGGGGGAATCTTTCGATGTGTTGGGCTCCGTGATGGAGACCAACGTGAAGGAAATCAATGCTGCGAACATCATGACTTCCAACAAGGAAGAGGCGATCCGATACCGCGAGAAGATCATCGCCGGGTGGTGGGAATTCATGCAGGTCAACTCGAAAGCCAAGCCGGGCGAGTACTGCGCGGCGACGTTCCTGCGCGCCAAACTCGCCAAGCGCGCCAAAGGCGAGCGCAAGGACGGCTTTTCCGACGGCATGGCGGTCACCCTGTTCGGCCCCGGGGGGAATTATCGAGGCGCGCTGCTCGGGTTCTCGCCACTGGGCAAGGACCACGCCTTCCCGAAATTGAAGAGCCGGCAGCCGGTCAAGGTCACCTTGAAACAAGGCGATGTGGCCCCGGTGACGCTAAATGCGATCTACATGGAAGTGAGCCCTACCGCGCCGCCGCTGATCGTCTTCGCCGTGCCGAGCATCGAGGCGCTGATGGGCGGCATGGAAGACACCTGGCGTTTTGAGGTCGTCTACGAGGGCAAGTCGATTGCCGACATTGAGTGGCACGACGGACTCAAGGCACGCGATGAACTGAAGCAGTGTTTGGCTGGTAAGTCCTTCGATGACAAAAGGCATTTACGATTCTGACCATTGCGATGATGCCGCCCAGTGAACATTCCGCCGTGGTTGTGGATGACCATCCACTGGTCGCGCGCGGCATCGCGGACTTTCTGCGCACGCATGGCGGGTTTGCGCGCACTGATGCGATTTGCCGGGCTGACGACCTCTGGGCGCACATCGGGCAATTCGGAGCGCCGACACTGGCTATGATCGATTTCTGGCTGCCGGAGGGTACGGCGTTGCCGATGCTGGCACGGTTTCGGGACGAGTATCCAGCAACTCGACTGCTGGTGATCAGCGGGGACGGCGATCCTGTGATCCGTGACAAGGTACGCCGGTTGGCCGTCGATGGTTTTGTGCTGAAGCACGCCGACCCCGCAGTTTTTGTGCTGGCCGTCGCTGCGGTACTGCGCGGCGATGCATGGTTCGACGACACTTCGGTTGTCGCCCAGGCGACCGACGAAGCGCGCAGTCTGCCGTTGAGCCCCGCCGAGTTGGGCCTGACGCCACGCCAGGGGGAGGTCCTCGCCCTGATGCTCAAGGGCCTGCCCAACAAGCGGGTTGCGCAACAGCTCTCGCTGACCGAACAAACCGTCAAGGAGCATGTGAGCGGTATCCTGGAACGGCTGGGAGCACGCAGTCGCGTCGAGTTGATCACGCGGCTGCGGGGAAAGCGGATCGATGTCTGAGCGGGTCGAGGAGCGGCCGGCCGAAGCAGGCAAGGAGCTCGGCTACGCCGACATCAGCCCGGCCGGCCGGGTGGGGCTGTTTGACGTGGCTTTCGCCCGGATCAACTACGGCTTCGGGGCGATGGTCGTTGTCAGCCTGCCCTTCATCGCCTGGTATATCCACCTCGGTCAGAACCCACTCGGGCTTGTGTTGTGGGCGGCCTGGTATTTCGTCGGGCTGCTGGTGGTTCGCTGGCAGTATCGGCGCTACCACCGCGAGCGCGCCGAAGGCGAGCCCGCGGCGATCCTGCGCCGCTGGTCGCCGCGGATTCACGGCATGGCGCTGGTTTACGGCAGCAGCATGGCCGTTCCGCCGTTACTGACGGCCCACCAC
>DPSD01000616.1:3630-4153 GCA_003538495.1 Accumulibacter sp. | reverse complement strand
TGGCGCCGTGGTGGCCGCTGACAAAGTCCATCAGGCCGAAATCGAGCGATTCGACCTCGGGCAGCGCGGCTATTTCCCAGACGTCGCGCAAAGCGCCGTAGGTCTCGATCAGCACGTGCACCGGGATCGCGCGGTCGACGCCAGCGGCCGCTGCGGCGCCTTGCAGGACGCGCAGTTGTTGGTGCACATCCGCGGCGCCGTTCACCTTCGGCAGGGTTACGAAGGCCAGGCGTTGGCCGGCACTGGCGACGATGATCTCGAGGTCCTGCTGCCAGCCGGGATGAGCGATATCGTGGACGCGGACGCCGACGCGCTGGTGCCGATTGCCGGCACTCATGATCAGCCCGGCGACCATCTCGGCGTGTTCCCGGTCGGCGCCGGCCGGTGCCCCGTCCTCGCAGTCACAGGTAATGTCGAAGATCGGGCCCAGCTCGCTCTGCAGTTGGAGGGCCTTGTTGATCAGCTTCTCGGAGCCCGCGTAGTGGTCGACCGCGGGGATCATCGGGAACGGCTTTTCGCCGGC
>DPSD01000616.1:0-3325 GCA_003538495.1 Accumulibacter sp. | reverse complement strand
AAGAGGACTTGGCTGGGATGGCGCATAGTGTATTCGAAGCGTCCGGTTTTCGACAGACCGGAATTCTACCGCGATATCTTCCGCTGCTGATGCAGGCAGCTGTCAGCCAAAAAAAACCGCGGACTGGTCCAAGGCGTTCACCTTTTCTTTTGGAATGATGCTAAATGCATTCTGAGACTGAAAGGGGAAGAATCAGAAGCCCCCGACTGGAAACGGCGGGGGCTTTTGTTTGTCCGACCTCCGGCGATCCCGTCAGGGTCGCTCGTCGAACCACCAGCGATAGATGTGGGAATCTAAGTTGGGCAGTTGGACGGCAATCCCTCCGTCCAAGACGACATCGACGGAGAGGGCCAACTCCTCCGCCTCATCAGGAAGGCGGTCCTCGAAATATCGGGCCTGCAACGCGTCGCACCCTACGCACCCGTTGGAGAGGTATGACTCCCGGTTCTCGACGTCCAGTCCGCTTTTGCGGACCTTCAAGGCCCCGATCCCGTGCCGTTGGAGCAGGTTCCGGGGCAGCCATCGGCCGATCACTTCCTCGCCGCCGAGGATGCCGTCGAGCGTCCGGAGCGAGACCATAATGTTCGGATGGCCCCGCAGGACCTTCGAGGCGGCCAGTGTCATGAAGGTGACGACCTTCGTCTCCTCCCCGCACCGTCGGCAGGTCGTGGGAGTCGCGAACACCTCCAAGGGGAGCTTCGCGCCGATCGCCGGGGCGAACCGAAGCCTGCCGGAGACGGTCCCCTCGGCGAACCTCGACAGTTCGATCGTCTGGCTCCAATAGCGCGACTCGTCCATGTCCCTCGTCTTGATCCACTTCGGATGGTAGGCGGGCGACGGCAAGGCCACGGAGAACGATTTGGACTTCGCGTCGAAGATCAGGCGGAAGGATGGCAGGACGTCGGCGAAGATCGAGAGGTCGTGCTGGCGGAACAGCCAAAGGCCCCGCACGCCGGCCTCCTCGTATCTGTCCTGACGCCGCAGCGTCTCATACCCGTCCTGCCTGCTCCACTGTATCTCGACGGCGACCTTGGCCTTGCCCTTGGTCGCGAGCACGTCCGCCCTCCGCCTCTCGCCGTTCGGCGTCGATCCGTCCTGCTCGATCTTGGCGATCCACTCCGTCCGCTTGATTCCCTCGACGACGACCCTCTTCGCCAGCAGGTGCTCGGCGGTCTCCGGGGCGGAAGTGCATGGCCCCCGGCGCGCGTGGGCGAAGTGCCTCGTGCCGAGCGGGCTCGTCCGCAGCACCACGGCAGCCCCGCAGCACGGCATCCGCAGGTCGCGCGCCGCCGCGTTTGCCGCGCGCAGGCTCTCCCGCGCGTTTGCGTCCTCGACATCGAAGGCGAAGATTTCATCCTCCCATCGAAGGCACTTCAACGGCACGCCAAACCCCCCGGTCATTTGCCGAACCTCTCCGCGAGAACCCGCTTGATGGAATCCAGAATCGACGCCTCGTCGATTGTTATGATGACACCGATGGGCTCCTTCTCGTAGCGGGGCGGGATGTAAAAGCGGTGGTCGGGGTTGTTGAGGACCTCGTGGACGAGCGCTGCATCGATGCCCAGCGAGACCAGATACGCCTCGCGGTCCGCCTCCCACGCCTTCCAGTCGAACACGAAGTCGAAGAGGCTGCTCTGGTTGTCGAGGAAGCCCCGCAGACGTTCCAGTTCGGGCGGCGAGTAGAACCTCTCGGCCGGCTGTTCCCTCTTCCTGTTGTTGCAGTCGCGGCACAGGGCCACGAGGTTGCCGGGGACGAGGCGTCCGCCGAGGACGATGGGGACATGGTGGTCCATGACGAGGTGGCCGGGCGACCCGCACTTGAAGCACGCGTCACCGAAGAACGCGAAGAACTTCATCTTGGCGTGCTCCTCGATGATTCCGAGGACGAACCGCTTGAACAGTTCCCGCTTGTCCTTGCCGCGTCGACGCAGGACCTCCTTCGCATCCGCGGGGATGATGGGCTCTGGAGGCGGAGCGGGTGGCTTGGCCGGCGGTTCGATCCCGAGGAAGGAGTGGATATCCTCGACGACCTCGCCGGTCGCCGCGTCGATCGCGGAGACGATCCGGGAAACCTTGAACGTGCGGTCTTCGCCGCGCTTGTGACAGAGGGCGAGGATGTAGCCCGGCTCATGCGGCTCGATCTCCGATATCCGCCGGTCCGTGATGTTGCCCCCTCCGTCCTTGTATCGAATCAGGAGTTCCGCCATGGCGCCGATTTTCGTTTGCGAAACCGAATGCTACCCGGATCGACCAGAAATGGACAATGGCGGTTTGTCTCGTCTACAACATTGAATAGCTCCGCTCAGATCAAAAGGCACCGGCCCTTTGGCGTTTACCTGGAGATACTGTGCTTCCGATGAATGGCCTTGCCTTTTTGCAAGGCGACGATATGTATATATCATTATCCGCCGCAAGGGAGAACAACATGGCAAGAGTCACCGACGGCATGGCAGTCCTTTTCCGCGGCATCCGCAACAAGGACGAGAGCGACATCTCTGTGGACCTCCTCGACGGCGTCGAGCCGCAGCAGGTCGCAGACATCATCAAGTCCGTTGCCCAGCAATCGAGAGAGGGCAACATCGATTCCTTCTGGCCCGACATGGCCGGCGAGGTGGTCCGCAACTGCGCCGTGGTGGCCCGGGCGTTCGACACCACGCCTGCAGGGCTCGACTGGAGCAAAGAACACAATGAACGCCGCTACTCACTGTCGTTCATCTACCAATTGGCGATGGATTCCGGCTTATTTACTCAGCACGTCATCGAAACGATCTCTGACACGATCGAACCCCTCGTCATCAGTGATCTCACCGGTGCGACTGGATATCTGAAGCGCGTCTGGCTGCCCATGACGCCCCAGACGCGCGACGGTATTAAGGCGACCATCACTCAGACCATGGGGAATTCGATTCCGGTGGCGATCTGTTAAGCGACATTCCAGTCATCCCCGGAAAGGAAGATGCCTGCCGAAGAATTTTTCGGCAGGCATCTCCTTGGGAATCCCCGTCAATTCAGGCTTGCTTCATCGCTTTCAACAGAAAAGGTGAACGGCTTGGAACTGGCCGCGGTTTTTGCGAGCGACGGCAAGCTGACTACAGCATCGTCTTGACGGCCTCGGCTTCGTCGGTCAGTTCCTTGAGCGTCTTGTTGATCTTCTCGCGCGAGTAGCCGTCGATCTCGATACCCTGGATGATCTTGAACGAACCACCCTTGCACTCGCAGGGGAACCCGAAAACGATGCCGGCCGGGATGTCGTAGGAGCCGTCGGAGGGAACGCCCATGGTCACCCATTCGTCGGAACCGAGTACCCAGTCGCGCATGTGGTCGA
>DPSD01000401.1:1622-9178 GCA_003538495.1 Accumulibacter sp. | reverse complement strand
GTCGACCCGGCCAACGCCGTCAACCAGAACAAGACCAATGCCGCGGCGGACTATTTTCTGCGTTTCCTTGCTCCAAAGGGAGGTGCCAAGTGAACAAGCGTCGCCCCTATGTTCGTCCGATGGACGGTTGGTGGCGGAGAAATCCGTTCTTCATCGAGTACATGGTCCACGAGGGAACCGCCCTCTTTGTCGCCGCCTACGCCGGCATCCTGCTGAATGGACTGCTGCACCTGTCGCGGGGCGAAGCGGCGTGGAACGTCTGGCTCGACGGACTGAAGAATCCGTGGTACATCGGTTTTCACCTGCTGGCACTGGTGGCGATCAGCTATCACACGTACACCTGGTTCAAGATCATGCCGCGGACGATGCCGCCGGTAATCGTTGGCGGCAAGCGACTCGCCGACGGCGCGATCACCGGTGGCGGGCTGGCGGTGGCCGCCGCGGCCAGTCTGGTTCTGCTAGCTGCAGTCTGGGGGATGGCACGATGAAACGGACACTGAAACGTTCCAACGCGCCGATCTTCTGGGCGTTGTTCGGCGCTGGTGGCATGCTTTCGGCGCTGCTCGGGCCGATGCTGGTGTTGATTACAGGTATCGCGGTGCCGCTGGGGCTGCTGCTGCCGGCCGACACCATGAGCTACGCAAACATGCTGGCGTTTTCGCAGAACCTGATCGGCAAGGGATTCATCTTCGCGGTCATCGCGCTCTTCCTGTGGCACGCCGCGCACCGCATCTTCCACAGCCTGCACGATATCGGGATTCATGCCGGCACCGCCGCCAAGCTGGTCTGCTACGGCGGCGCGATGCTGGGAACGCTGATCGCGGCTTACGCCTTGCTGGCGATCGGTTTCTAGGCCAAGCAGCGGCAGGGTCGGGTGGGTGGAGGCCGACCCGGCGCTGCCGCTGTCGGCTTCCCGGTCAGGACATTCCGCTCAGCCGGGCCTTGCGTTCGCGCTCGATGCGCGTGATGTAGCGTTGCACCATGCTCATCCGCGCTCCGGGAAGGTTCAGGAATTCGCAGCCGACGCGGACGTAGCGCGCGCCACCGCGGGTGGTGACGTCGAACTTGTTGCGCACGCACAGTTTCCCGACCAGCAGGCCTTCGTCGGGAAGCGTCATCTTGCAGTCGCTCAGGACGGTGCCGCTGGGCAGCAGCGCGGCCAGGCTGGGAGTTGCCATCAGGCCGACCCCACCACCGCTGATATCCAGCAAGGACGCTTCGGCGACCAGCGTGCTGCCGTCGACGCGCTTAATCGTGGTGACGAACTTTACCGGTTTGGCGATCGGCGTCGACAGGCGAAAATACTCGCGACGCTGCAGTCGCAGGACTTTGTCCGGTAGCGCCGCAAGGAAGGCCGGACGCCCGCCCAGCCGGGTCTCCAGCAGATTGCTCAGGGTGAACTGCACCTTCACCTTGTCGACCTCGGCGCTCAGGATCAGCTGCGTCGCCGACAGAGCCTGGCGGTTGATCTCGTCGTCGCGGCCCCAGTCGAGAAGCAACGTTCCAGTATCCGCTTCAAGGTTGAGCAGCGAGGTCAGCAGGAATCCCCTCCCCGGATCGATGTAGGCGCTGACCAGCGCACGGCGCTGGATCAGCGAGCGCAGTGCGGCGACGATTTCGGCCTTCGAGTGCAGCAGGTATTGACTGTAGTCCTCGGCCTGTTCGATTTCGAATTGCAGGTCGTCCGGCTCTGGTCCTGATCCTGGTTGAAAGTCCGTTTCGTCCATCGGTTTTCCTGGAATCGCATGCGGCAGCCTGGAGCGGCCTGGAGGGCGCAGTTTAAAGCAAAATTGCTGCGCCGGTAACCGACGGCGCCGACTTCAGCGCTCGCGATCGAGGCCGGCGGGGGCGACGAGAATGCCCGCTGCAGGCTCCGCCTGGCTGCTCTCCAGCCGGTACAGCCAGGCCAGCAGTTCGGCGATCGCCAGATACAGCTGCGGCGGGATGTGCTGGTCCAGGTCGACCTGCATCAGCAGCGAGACCAACTCGGCCGATTCATGAACATAGACACCGTGTTCGTGCGCGCGCGCAATAATCTGTTCGGCCATCAGGCCTCGTCCCTTGGCGACAACGCGCGGCGCGGCGTCGGTCTGGCTGTAGGCGAGGGCGACGGCGTTCCGGCGCGCGTCATCCGGAGCTCGGGGCATGCTCGTCGGTGTCGTCCGGCGCAGCGACGCCGAGCGCAGCAAGCGCCAGTCCCGCCTGCTCCAGTTGGCCGCGCAGCATCTCCGTCTGGCTGCGCAACAGATCGCGCGTCGCGGCGTCGCTGGCGATCATCGACAGCTTCATCTGCTGCCCCTGGATGTGCACCCGGGCATCCACTTCGCCCAGCCGGGGGAGCGTCAGCCGCAGCCGCGTCTGCCACGTCCCCGTCCCACCGTGATCGTCGTCGTGCGCGCGGCCGTTGGCCTCGTTGTCGATTTCCCAATGGATTCGCTGACCCGGCCAGGCTTGTCCGTGCCAGGAAAAATTCTGGCTGGCGAAGGCTTCCAGTTGCTGCTGGACGAGTCCCTGGAGCTGTTGGGCGATCGGTTGCGCCAGTTGTGCCGGCGGAGCGGATTGCGCCGCCGGCGCCGGCGTGATGGTGGCAGTCCGGCTGGCAGCCTCGCCAGTCGCGCCCAGCGCCGGTGCGCCATCGGCAGCGGCACGGACGACGTTGCCTGACGCGCTGCCGGCGGACGCTTGCTGGCTGGCCGTTGTCCCGGGCGCCAGTTTCCCCTGCGGTTCCTGCAGCAGATGTGCCTTGCTGTAGCGGCCCTCGACCCATTCCGCCTGATGCGCTTCGTAAAACATGCCGCTTTGGACGATCGCCTGCCTGAGCAAAGGGACGAGGTCCTGTGCGTTGTTCGGCGCGCTGGCGGTGAGCGGCTGGTTACCGTTGAGCGCCAGGACCGTTGGCTTGCTCTTGCCGTCGCGCGCGCCGCCAAGCAGGTTGCTGATCAGTTGCCCGGTGCGGCTCAAGGTGGTGGCGGCGGCTTCGCCGCTCGCCTTGCCCGCTTCAGCGGTTCCGCGGGCAACGACTGCCAGGGTCAGCTTGCCGTCACTTTCGGCAACCTCGAGTTCGATCGCGTCACCGCTTCTGGCAGCAAACGGCAACGCCAGCGTGACGCTGCGTTGGTTGATCAGCGCTCGGTAGGTGCCGTTGGGCAACAGCGACTGGATTTCGGCCAGCAGTCGCTGGCCAGCGACCATGCCGACCAGCTTGTCGGTAATCTGCTGCGCCGGCAGAGCCGGCCGCAAAGCCAGATCGGCCGCCGGCTGGATGCGGTTGGCACCTTCTGGACTGATCATTCGCTCAGGCGCCGGGTCGCGCCTCGCGCAGGACGACGCGCAGTTCGTTCTGCCGGGCAAGCACCAGCGGATGAATTCGCGCGTCGCAACGCAGGCAGGCTTCGATCAGAATCCGGGCGCGCTCTTGCGCGGTGGCTGACAGACCACTGTTCAGCAGATCAGGCAACTGCTCAGCCACGGCACGTCTTTCGGCCTCGTGGCTGGCCAGGGCTTCCCAGTCCGCGACGCCTGCGGCGCTGAGCATCGCTTCGGAGATCGCCAGCAGCTTTTCGAGGTCCGGCAGCAAAGAACTCATGCCATCGCTTGCGGCACCGCGTTTGGCGAAATCGCCCGCCAGGCGCCGTGGATCTCTTCGAGCAAGGCGGCGACTTCTTCGAGCGCGCGCGGGTCGTTGTCGAGGTTGGCACGAAGCAGGCGCAGCACCAGATAGTCGTAGAGCGCGTCGAGCCGCTCGGCGATTTCACCGCCCTGTTCGAGGTCGAGGCTCACCTTGAGGCCGTTGCCGATGATGTCGATGGCTTTCGAAATGGCTTCTCCCCTGGCGGCGATCTGCTGTTGCTGCATGGCGGCGCGGGCATTGCCGACCGCTGCCTGGGCGCCGGCGAAGAGCAGCAGGATCAGCCGGTGCGGGTCGGCGACCTCGATGGCTGCGTCGACGCCCACTTTCTGATACGCGGAAATCGCATGGCGTGCGTGGCCGAACATTTTTTACCTCGAACTGAAAGTAGGCAGAGCGGCGAGTTGCTGCTGGAGGAAAGTGCTGGTCTTGGTCATTCCCGAGATCAGGACGTCAAGCGACGTAAATTGCCTGCGGTAGCGCGCTTCGATCTGCGTCAGCCGGGCCGATATGGCGTCGGACTGCTTGCCAAGACCCTGGATTGACGAACTGAGTCCCTGGCTGCGCGCGGCAATCAGGCCGCTGGCGCCAACCAGTCCGTCGGCGGCGGTCTTGAAAGCGCTGCCGTAGGCGGCGACCACGTTGGCGACCGCACTCAGGTCGGCGCTTATGGCGGTGCTCAGCTTGGCCGAGTCGACGCTCAGCCTGCCGTCTTTCTGGACGCTGACGCCGATGTCGGACAGGGTCTGCAGGCTGGCGCCCGAAAGTTCCGACGGGATAGTGCCAAGAGCCGTACGGAAAGCGTTCTGAGCGCTGCGCAGGGTGCCTTCGCCGTTGAGCGCGCCGGCCCTCTTGCTCGCCGCATCGTAACTGCCGAGGCTGCTGGCGGTGGTTTGAAAGTCGTTGAAAGCCTTGGCCAGCGCGTTGACTCCCGCGGTCAGGCTGGAATTGTCCTTGCTGATCGTCAGCGTTGTGCTGATCGCCGTCAGCGGCGCTTCAGGGCCCTTGAGCAGAGTCAGGGTGATGCCGTCGATGGCCGTCGTCACGCTGTTGCTGATGCCGTTCACGGCAATGCCATTCAGCTTGAAGGTGGAACCTTGCGCCGCCTGCGACTGCACGAACGGGTCGGTCAGTGGCTGCGGTGCCGCATTGGGGTCGTAGGACAGGCCGGCGATCCCGGACAGCGTGATGAACTGGTTGCTGCCAGCGGTGTTGCTGGTAAGTACCAGCTGCTTGCCGGCGGTGCCGTTGATCACCACCGCCGAAACGCCGGCGCCGGCACCGTTGATTGCGTCACGGACCGCCTCGGGCGAGGCGCCGTCAGCGATGGTGATGTCGGTTGTGCTGTGCGCACTGCTGCCACCAAGCGCATCCAGTGACAGGGTCAGCGTGCCCCCCAGCGGCAGGGTGTTGCCGGTGCCGGAAAAGGGCGTGGCGGCGCCGGTCGCAGTAACGATGCTGTGCTGCTTGGCGAGTTGGTTCACTTCCAGGGTGTAGGTGCCGGCAACCGCACTCGACGAGGTGGTGATCGAGGCGATCGTCGGGTCGGTGACCGTTGCCCTGAGCACCGAGAATTTTTCTGTGGCGGTCGTCCCGCTTGCCGGCACGAGGCTTGCCGAAATGTTCTGCAGCGCTGAAATCACGCCTTGCAGCGAGCCGAGCGCCGAGATCTTGGCCTGAAAGCCTGCTTCCTTCTGGGCCAGAACGGTCAGCGGACGCTGTTCCAGCGACATCAACTGGCTGACGATGCTGTTGACGTCGAGGTTCGAGCCCAGGCCCGGTGAGGAAATTGCCATGGTATTCTCCTGCGCCGCTTGCCAAGAACACGAAGCGCACGGGCGACGCGCGTTCTGTCTTCTTCTCAGGCCGTTTGCGTGACAAAAAGCCCCTTGATGCTATCCAGAGCCTTGGCAATCGCCAGCATTTCCTCTGATGGCATCTGGCGGATCACTTCCTTGGTGGCGCGGTCGATGATCCTGACCACCAGTTGCCCGGTATCTTCGTTGACACTGAACTCGATGTTGCTGTTGACTGCCTTGACGAAGTCGCGAACGCTCTGGGTGGCCACTTCAAGCTTCTCGCGGTCCGGTGCTTGCACCGGCGACGGTGATCGAGAGGGGTCGGTGGCCCTGGCTGGCGCCTCGCCCAGCACCTTGAATCCTTGCGCTGCGCTGCTGACCACCGCCGGGTTGCCCTGATGCTGAGGCGGCGGCGCCAGTGAAGCGCCCGTGGGTGGGATGTTCATCTTGCACTCCTTGGTGAAGAGACAGCCAGGCGCGACCACGTTGCCGTGATCGCGCCCCTGATCTTACCGCGATTCAAACCCGACCGCTTATCCGCGCAGCAGCGAGAGGACGTTCTGCGGCAGCGAATTGGCTTGCGCCAGCATCGCTGTGCCGGCCTGCTGCAGGATTTGCGCACGGGTCAGGTTGGCGGTCTCGACCGCGAAGTCGGCATCGACGATTCGGCTGCGCGACGCCGAAACGTTTTCGGAGGTCGTTGTCAGATTGCTGACCACGCTGCTGAATCGGTTCTGCACGGCACCGAGATTCGCTCGACTGGCGTTGATGTTGGCCAGTGCCGAGTCGATGGTGGCAATGGCGTTTTGCGCACCAGTGGCGGTGCTCAGATTGACGCTCGAAATGCCCGCTCCGAAACTCGCGGTGGCTGCGGTATGGGCTGCGGTCAGTCCTGCCAGTGCGATGTCGGAACCGCCCAGGGTGATGCCCGCGCTACCCGTCGAACTCAGGGTGATATTGCCGCGCGTAATGATCGCGTTGCTGGACGCTGCCGATGCTCCCATCTGGTTGGCGCTAAAACCGGTTGCGGTGACCGTGGCGGCGCGGTTGGTCAGGCTGCCGCTGATCGATATCGCCTGCCCGGCGCCTGCCGACAGAGTGATGATGTCTGCGCCCGACACCGTCGCGGTGACGCCGGTCTTGCTGGTCAGGGCGTTAATCGCGGCGCTGACGTTGGTGGCTTGCGTCGTGGCGGTCGATCCGGCGGAAACGGCGCCGACATCGTAGCCGTTGATCGTCAGGTCGCCGGCGGCCAGGGCCGTGAAAACGGTCGGGGCGGCGGCAGCGGCGATCGATTCAGAGGCGCCAGAGCCTGCTCCTACGGTCAGGCCGGTGTTCGTCAGAAGGGCGCCGGCGCCGTTGCCGATCAGGCTGATGTTGCGGCCGTCGGCAGCGGTCAGCGCGACCGCCCCGGTGGTGTTGCTGAAGGTGGCGGTGACGCCGCTCTGGTTGGACACGGCGTTGAAAGCGGCCGCGATGTTGGCGCCCTGGGTGACGGCGTTGGTGCCTGCGGCAATGGCGCCCAGCTTGACGTTGTTGACGTAGAGGTTATTGGTCGCAGTGCCGGCAATCGCATTCTGGGTAGTGTTCGCGGCGCCGCTGAGCGTGGTGGCGCTGGCCGTGGCGGTGACGCCGGTCTGGCCTGAGACGGCATTGAAGGCGGCTGCTTTCGCGATCGCGCTGTCGTTGCTGCCGGCAGCGGAAACCCCGTCCTTGATGCTCGGGCCGATGCCGTAGCCATTGACGGTGATGCCGCCGGCCGCGAGGACGCCGTTGGCCACGCTGCCGCTGTTGGTGGCCGAGAACGAGGACGTCGTGCCGACACCCAGCGAGTCGGCCTTGGCGCTGGCGATCGAATTGATCGAAATCGTTTCGCCGCTGTTCGCGCCGACCTGGAACGCTTGCGAGTTGAAGGTTCCGTCAAGGACCTTGACGCCGTTGAACGCGGTCTGGCTGGCAACGGTGTTGATCTGCTGGACGAGTTGGTCGACTTCGTTCTGCAAAGCGGCGCGGTCGGTGGCGGTGTTGGTTGCGTTCGAGGCTTGCACCGACAGTTCGCGCATCCGCTGCAGCGACTCGGTGATGCTCTGCAGGCCGCCTTCCGCGGTCTGCGCCAGCGAAATGCCGTC
>DPSD01000401.1:1134-1362 GCA_003538495.1 Accumulibacter sp. | reverse complement strand
CTTCAGCGGTCTGCGCCAGCGAGATGCCGTCGTTGGCGTTGCGCGAAGCCTGGTTGAGGCCGTTGATCTGCGAGGTCATCCGCTGTGAAATGGCGAGACCGGCGGCGTCGTCTTTGGCGCTGTTGATGCGCAGGCCGGAGGACAGGCGCTGCAGCGACGAGGCCAGCGAAGTCTGCGACATGTTGAGGCTGCGCTGCGAGTTGAGCGACGCGACGTTGGTGTTGATGA
>DPSD01000401.1:579-883 GCA_003538495.1 Accumulibacter sp. | reverse complement strand
TGGTGTTGATGATTTGGGGCATTTTCCTTCTCCTATCACGATCAGATTGATTTCAGTTTCCGGTGACCTGCCTGGCGAGGCGCCTGCCGGTCCATCCCGCGTGGCGTTTTATTACGCTGACAATTTTGCTTACGACCTGCTGCGCGAAAACTTGAGCCATTTTCTGCGAGCCTGCCGCGTAGGTTTTCTATCGGCATCGAGCCAGCGAAGTTTAGCGACCGAAGCCAAAAGCCTGGCCCGGCGCTTCGCCGGCCGCGCGGCGTGGTTCGCGGCCGCTGCAACTCGGCTTTCGGCGATCCTTGCT
>DPSD01000401.1:0-301 GCA_003538495.1 Accumulibacter sp. | reverse complement strand
TCGGCTTTCGGCGATCCTTGCTGGCGGTTATAATTGGCCCCGGCTTGGCACCACCCGCGTGGACGGCCACCGCCGTCGGCAACGGGGCGTTGGCGGCCGCGCCTGGCGAGGCCGGCGGTAAGTTCCAACCAGGCGCTGGTCCGGGGCGCAGCGCAGATCAGCGGTCGTCGAATGGTCGGCAAGCGCGCTCGTCCGGGCACTTGCGCCAGTCCGCCGATGGTCGAAACGCCGGCGATCGCCGGCTTTTTCTGCTCGCCCGGGCGCGTGGTTTTCATGGCTCTCGTGGTGTTTCGGTGATATG
>DPSD01000502.1 GCA_003538495.1 Accumulibacter sp. | reverse complement strand
GACCCGGCGGCGGGCCGCGGCTGGCAGGTTGCGATTCGCCGACCAGGCGCTGGCCGGTTGGCCGGCCACGGCCGCGCGCCGACCAGCGCGTCGGACAAAGCGCCTGGCGCTGGTGGCCGCCGTGAGGGGCGCGACGTGGTGAGGCTAATCCTTGCGTTGTTGGCGTCGACCGTGTCCGGATGGGCGCTCGGGGAGACCGCACGCCCCCCGTACAAGGCAAGTGATTGGCCGGATACGCCGGCCATTGTTTCCGGCCGGGCGAGCTTTTACGGGAAGCGCTTCACTGGCCAGAAGACCGCCTCCGGCAAGCATTTCCATCATCGGGATGTCTCGGCGGCAAGCAACCGCTTTCCCCTGGGTACGACGGTGGCGGTCCGTCGTCCCTCGTCCGCTTATTGCATTGTCGTCCGCATCAATGACCGGATGGGGCACAAGGGGCGTGTGATCGACCTCTCCCGAGAGGCAGCCGAGCGCCTGGGAATGATCGACGTGGGCGTCACCGATGTGGAGATCGTGCTGCTGCCCAAGCCCCTGCTCGGGCATGAGCGCGCCTGCACGCTGGCCTTTTCGCCACCGGTTCGCCTGCCGGCCGCCGAGGGCCGGCTTTCTGATAGTACTGACGACGGGCAGCCGACAGACAGCCTGGCCGGTGGCGTTGGCGTCAGATAGTCGCGGGGACCGGTTCCGGGCCGGCGAGCGACTGGCCGCCAGGGCTCGCTGGCGCAGTCGGCCGAGTCACCGTTGCCTGCCGGGGCGGGGGCGATCTGGCGTTGGCGGTCGCTGGCCCGAAAGCCGACAGGGCTGCCGGCCAGCGTCGCTTGTCAGCCGTTGACCTGCCTTGGCAAACTCGGGAATACTGCTTTGGGGCGCGCCGTCGGATGGTCTGGCGGTTCGCGGCGGTGGTTGACCGTCGCGATGCCCAAATCGTCGCGCGTACCAAGCGACTGGTTCACCAGGAGAGGAGACGATGGGGACGATGGAGACCAAAGGCGAGGCGCTGCACAGCGAAGTGCCGAGAGGCAAGAAATCGGTGGCCCTGTCAGGGGTGGTGGCCGGCGACACGGCGATTTGTTCGGTCGGGCGCACCGGCAACGACCTGCATTACCGCGGCTACGATGTCATCGCCCTGGCCGAGCATGCGACTTTCGAGGAAGTGGCCTACCTCTTGCTGTACGGGCGCTTGCCGAGTGTGACGCAACTCAACCAGTACCGGAAGAAGCTCAGGACGCTGCGTGGCTTGCCGGTGCGACTGAGGCCGGTGCTCGAGAACCTGCCGGCGTCGGCACACCCGATGGACGTTCTGCGCACTGGTTGCTCGGCACTGGGAACAATCCTGCCGGAGGCGCAGGACCACAACCCCGGCGCTGCCCGCGAGATCGCCGAACGGCTGATTGCCAGCTTCGGTTCGATGCTGCTCTACTGGTACCATTGGTCGCACAACGGCCGGCGCATCGAGACCGAGACCGACGACCCGTCGATCGCCGCGCATTTTCTCCACCTGCTGTGCGGCAAGGCACCGTCGGCGCTGCACGCCAGCAGCCTCGACAAGTCGCTGGTGCTGTACGCCGAGCACGAGTTCAACGCCTCGACCTTTACCGCGCGAACGATTACCGGCACCGGCGCCGACCTCTATGCGGCGGTCAGCGGTGCCATCGGGGCGCTGAGTGGCCGTCGGCATGGTGGCGCCAACGAGGTCGCTTTCGAGATCCAGAGCCGCTACAGCGACCCGCAGCAGGCTGAGCAGGACATCTGCCGCCGGCTTGCCAACCGCGAGATCATTACCGGTTTCGGCCACCCGCTGTACACCATCGCCGACCCACGCAGCAAGGTGATTCGCGCCGCGGCAGAGCAACTCTGTATCGATGGCGACAACCGCGAGTTGTTCGACATCGCCAGTCACATCGAGGCGGTAATGCGCGAGCAGAAAAGCATGTTTCCCAACGTTGACTGGTTCTCGGCGGTCGCCTACCACATGCTCGCCGTGCCGACGCCAATGTTTACGCCATTGTTCGTCATTGCCCGCACCAGCGGTTGGGCGGCGCACGTCATCGAGCAACGCATCGACGGCAAGCTGATCCGTCCGTCGGCGAATTACGTCGGTCCCGAGGTGCAGGAATTCGTCCCCCTCGACCGACGGCGCTGAGTTCCCGCCGCGCGTCGGGCGGCGTAATAGAGACGGCCACCCGCAGCCGCATCCTTTCGATTGTCGGCGCGGTGCAGACCCGGAGAAGCCACGATGTCATCCCGAATCCCAGACGCTCGCCCCGACCCGGATCAGGTTCTGGTCGATATCGCCGATTTCGTCCTGAACGTCAGGATCGAGTCGAGTGCTGCCTTCAATACCGCGCGCTATTGCCTGATCGACGCGCTTGGCTGCGGACTCGAAGCGCTCGGCTACCCGGCCTGCGCCAAACTGCTCGGGCCGCTCGTCGCGGGGACGGTGGTCCCCGATGGCGCCCGCGTTCCGGGTACCGCCTTTCAACTCGATCCGGTGTTGGCAGCTTTCAACATCGGCGCGATGATTCGCTGGCTCGACTTCAACGACACCTGGCTAGCCGCCGAATGGGGGCATCCTTCGGACAACCTCGGGGGCATCCTGGCCACCGCCGACTGGTTGTCGCGGACCCGCGTCGCCAGCGGCCAGGCGCCACTGCCGATGCGCCTGGTGCTGGAAGCGATGATCAAGGCGTACGAGATTCAGGGCGTTCTAGCACTGGAAAACAGCTTCAACCGCGTCGGCCTGGACCACGTATTGCTGGTCAAGCTGGCGAGCGCGGCGGTGTGCACCTGGCTGATGGGTGGGGGGCGCCAGCAGATCATCAACGCGCTGTCGCAGGCGGTGGTCGACGGTGCGCCGCTGCGCACCTATCGACACGCGCCGAACACCGGCTCGCGCAAGTCATGGGCGGCTGGCGATGCGACCGCTCGCGGCGTGCTGCTGGCCTTGTTTTCGATCAAGGGCGAGATGGGCTATCCGACGGCGCTGACCGCCAGGACCTGGGGTTTCTACGACGCCTTGTTCAAGGGCGAGGAGTTTCGCCTGTCGCGACCGTATGGCAGCTATGTGATCGAGAACGTGCTGTTCAAGATCAGTTTTCCGGCCGAGTTTCACGCCCAGACGGCGATCGAGTGCGCGGTGGAGCTTTATCCGCAGCTGCTCGGACGGCTGGACAGCATCGACAAGGTCGTGATTCGCACCCACGAATCGGCGCTGCGCATCATCGACAAGAAAGGTCCGCTGCATAATCCGGCCGACCGTGACCACTGCCTGCAGTACATGGTCGCTTTCGCGCTCATCGAAGGGCAGCTGACCGCCGAAGCCTACGAGGACAGCGCGGCGGCAGACCCGCGCATCGACGCTCTCCGTGCCAAGATCGAGGTCGTCGAGGAGGCCGCTTTCTCGGCGGACTACCTGGATCCGGCCAAGCGCTCGATCGCCAACGCCTTGCAGGTCTTCTTCGCCGACGGCAGTTGCACCGCGGAGCTTGTTGTGGAGTACCCGCTAGGCCACCGCCGGCGCCGTGCCGAAGGGATTCCGGTGCTGCTCGAAAAGTTCCGGAAACATCTGGCGCGGAGATTTTCGCCGGCCCGGCAAGCGATCATCCTCGAGTCTTCGCTCGACGTGCGAGGACTCGGCGCACTGGCGGTGAACGCTTACCTTGATCATTATCTGCCGTGACCCTCTTGCCAAGGGCGCGGCCGATCGGCTCCGGCAGGGCGGACCGCGCAGGCGGCTGAAGGCATTGAGGTTGCGCACGTGGAGGACTGAAAATGAGGGGAAAATCTGGCGCCATCGCGCTGATCCTGGCGGGTGTCCTGGCACTGGCCATCAATCTGGAGGTCATCGAAGTGGACCTGGCCAGGCTGTTCCGCACCTGGTGGCCGCTGCTGCTGATCGCCCTGGGGATCGGCGTGTTTCTCGCTCCGGGGACGGATCAGCGAACGAAGCCGGATTAGCGGGTGGGGTCAGTGCCTTGCCCGTACAGCGCCAGCCCTGCTCACGACCAGGGCCTTCGACGGATGCCCGGCGAGGCGTCGCCTGCGGCGTGTCGCTGGCGACGGTCAGGCTCCCCCGCCGGCAGGTTTGGGCACCCTCCGGGTATAATTCCGGGCGGTGAAGAAGACTCTCGAACCTCCCTCCAGAACTGCCACCTTTCTGGCGGCAATGCAACGCTGGCGTGGCCGCCGCCATGCCGCGGCGGTGCCGCGGCTTGACCTTCTGCCGTGCATCCCCGTGGTGGCGGCAAACATCGTGACCCTGGCTGCTCCCGCAGCGTTCCGCGAAACGCTGTTGCAGCTGGTTGCCGCCGCCAACGAGCGCATTCTGATCAGCACCCTCTACCTGCAGGATGACGATGCCGGCAGAGAGGTGCTGGCGGCCTTGTATGCCGCCAAGAGGGCCCGGCCGGAGGTGCAGATCGCCGTATTCGTCGATTGGCATCGCGCCCAGCGCGGCCTCATCGGCAAGGCCGCGAGCACCGGCAATGCCGCGTTGTACGCCGATATGGCTGCCCGTCTCGGCCCCGGTGTGCCGATTTACGGGGTGCCGGTGCAGAAACGGGAACTGCTGGGCGTGATGCACCTGAAGGGCTTCGTCATCGATGGCGCGGTTCTCTATAGTGGAGCCAGCATCAACGATGTCTATCTGCACCGACACCAGCGCTATCGCCTCGATCGCTACCATCTGATCGAGAGCCGCCCGCTGGCCGACAGCTTGGCGGCACTGATGACCGACGTCCTGCGACCGGACGCCGCCGTGCGACGCCTGGATACCGTGAGCAGACCAGGAACGGCTTCGCTTCACCAGGCGATAGTCAAGTTGCGACGGATTCTGGCGGCGAGCAGCTATCCGACGGCTGCTGGCGCGATGATCGGCAACGAGCAGGTCGGAATCACGCCGCTGCTTGGCCTGGGTAGCCGGGCCAACCCGCTCAATTCCGTCATCGTGCAGCTGATCGAAAGCGCGACGCAGCGCTTGGTGGTGTTCACACCGTACTTCAACCTGCCAGGTCCCGTTCGCCGGGCCCTTGACGAAAAGATCAGGCAGCAATGCCGGGTGACGATCGTCGTTGGCGACAAGACCGCCAACGACTACTACATTCCAGCCGACCAGCCATTCTCGACGATTGGCGCCCTGCCATACCTCTACGAGGCCAATCTGCGCCGTTTCTGCAAGACGCACCAGAACGCCGTCGATCAGGGTTTGCTCGATCTGCACCTCTGGTGCCACGACCATCACAGTTTTCACTTGAAGGGTCTGCTGGTAGACGACGACTACGCGCTGCTGACCGGCAGCAATATCAATCCTCGGGCGTGGCGCCTGGACCTCGAGAACGGACTGCTGATCCACGACCCGCACCGCCGCCTGCTGGAGCAGCACCGAGTCGAAATTGAGCGGATCCTGGCGCACACGCGGCGGCTCGATCACCACCAGGGGCTCGACGGCATCGAGACCTACCCCTTGCCCGCCCAGCGGCTCCTTAAACGGCTCGCGCGTACGCGCGCAGACCGGCTGGTCAATCAGGTGCTTTGATGGCCAACGCTGTGAGCGGCAAGCCGCGGACGTAAAGAAGGGCAGGACTTCGGTCCTGCCCTTTCTGCTTGGCCGAAGCCTTGTCGACTACTGCTTGGTGGCCTTGACGTCGGCATCAACCCCGAAGCCCATGGTGTAACCCATCGACACGTGGTGGAAGCGGCCGGTGGCATGGTCGGCATGGACCGCGACGCCGAACGGCGTCGCCTTGCCTTCGGCGAGCGTGCCCGACAGCTTGCGGGTGAAGGTCACCGTGTACGTGTCGCCAGACTTGCTGCCTTCGGCGACGACGCCGGCGGTGCCGCCTTCCATGTTGCGCTTGTCCGTCACCGAGCCGTCAACGGCCTTGGCACCGGGGGCGCTCTTCCACTGCATCAGCTCGTAGGCGCCGCCCTTGGTGTACTTGGTCTTCTTGTCATCGGCACCAGGCATGGTCCGCGCGTCGCCGTGACAGGTTCCCCAGCAGCCGATCTGGGCACCCTTGGAAACCTCGTCGTTGGCAAACATCATCGCCACCTTGACGTCGTTTTCCTTGTCCGCAGGGTCAAAGCCACCGGCCGGCGCCTTGAACGTCAGACGGATATAGGCATGATCCTTGTCGTACGCGGATTGGACGGTGACCGGGAAGCTCATCGTCTTCGGCGCACCCTTGGGTTCAAGCTCCTTGCCGGCAAGACGCTTCATGTCGAAGTTGAGGCCGCCCTTTTCTTCGTGACAGCCGACACAGCTTTCGCCCTTGTTGATGCCGGTGCGGCCGCTGTGGTCCGACTTCTTCATCACCCACTCGGCCGGCGTCACGCCGGCGTGGAAAACCTGAATGGTACGTTTGGGAACCTTGTTCCAGTCAGGCGCAGCGGCGTTTGCCAGTTGCGAACCGAAGGCCAGCAAAGCACCGAATAGGGCCAGGGAAACGCTTGTTTTTTTCATTTCACACTCCACTCAGGGTTGCTACGGTTATCACCGGTCGGGGCCAGGCAGCTCCTTCGCGCCTGCCCCCGTCGGCTGCTCAGGTACGATGTCGTCCGCTTCGATGTGGCTAGAAGCCGCCGCCGTCGTCCTTGTCTTCTTCCTCTTCCGGCATGTTCTTCGGCTTGCTATGCGCGATACCCTTATGGCAGTCGATGCAGGTCTGTTTGTCTTCTTGACCGATCTTGTGCATTTTGGACGCGCGTTGCTTCTGCTTCTCGATGTCCATCGCCGTGAACGAGTGGCAGTTACGGCACTCGCGCGAGTCGCTGCCTTTCATGCGCGCCCACTCGCTGCTTGCCAGTTCGAGACGTTTGGCTTCGAATTTCTCCGGGGTGTCGATCGTCCCCATGACCTTACCATAGAGTTCGCGGCTTGCCTGGATCTTGCGCATCATCTTGTGCGTCCAGTCCTTGGGTACGTGGCAGTCCGAACAATACGCGCGCACACCGGTCCGGTTGCTGTAATGGATGGTCTTCTTGTACTCCTGGTAGACGTTGTCCTTCATCTCGTGACAACCGATGCAGAACTCGAGCGTGTTGGTTGCTTCCATGGCGGTGTTGAAACCACCCCAGAAGAAAACGCCGGAGACGAAGCCGACCAATAGCAGCGTCAGTAGCGAGTACTTGATGCTGGGCCGTTTGAGTCTTGCCCAGAATCCTGAGCCGTTATCTGCCACGATAGTTCCCTCCCGTTGGACTTTTCATGCGCTGTGCGATTCGCCACGGCCAAGCGCCGAGGCAGCCGAGAGTCTAGCGGACGACCCGCGACCGGCGGTTTGATCTAGGTTAACAAACGGGAAATTCGCACCCGCCAAAGGCGGTGTTGGCCCTGGCGACGCACCGCGTTCACGGTTGAACCTGATCGATCAGCAGGCGCAATCCCTGGCTACCCGGCTTGACGCCGGCCCGCGTGCCGTACAGGTCACCGCTTGAGGTCTGCGCTTGTCCAGCCTTGGCGATGCGCGCCTCGATGCCGATGGTTTTGAAACCGGAGATCTTCCGGCCGCCGGCAAGCGCCATCGAGTCGTCGAAGCGAAAGCGTAGCGGCAGGCCGCCAACCCGGGCCCGCGTCGCGGCGAGCGGCATCCGCGGGCCTTCCTCGGCGCGCGCGAAAACGAACAGGACGTCGTTCGGACCTGCCTGTTAATCCGGCTCCAGCCATTTGATGCCGTATCAGGTATCCAAAAAGCTGGATGTCGCTGGACATGGTGTCGAAAAATTTTACACTGCGCTGCGTGCAAGCGATGGGTTTAATGGGTTGTATGAGATTTCAGCATGATTCTTGCTTTCATGCGAACGTCGCTACCCAACCGAGGAGACCTCACATGTTCAGCCAAACGTCTTGCTTTACCCCGCCAACCAGATTCCTGAGTGGACGGCGCCGTACCATCGACCTGGCCGTCGCTGCCTGGAGTCTCGCGGCGACCATTGTCGCCACGCCGGTCGCCGCCACGACGCTGTTCCAGGAAGATTTCGAGGCCTACGCCGTCGGCAGCAACCTCACCGGCCAGGGTGGCTGGGTGCCTGATTAGGTGACCAGTGCGATGAACGTCGGCAACGGTTCGTTCCTGCCGACCAAGGTCTTGAACGGGCTGGCACCCACCAATGGCGAACAGAACTACTCAGCGCGTCCGTTGGGGTTCGCCCTCGACCCGAACCACATCACCACGTTTGCTTTTGACGCCTATGCAACGTCACTGGGTACCCACAACACGGTGATTGGACTCGGCAATGCGAGCGTCCAGAACTTCAGATTTCCTGATCTCG
>DPSD01000400.1 GCA_003538495.1 Accumulibacter sp. | reverse complement strand
TTCGGCGCCGAGCCGCACCCGAACTACAACCGCATCCTGCTCTCGCCGGTGCTCGCCGGCGAGATGACGATCCAGGACATCATCCTCAACGATCACCAATGGTATGCGGCGCACGGCATCACGCTGCATCTCGGCAAGAAGGTGAGCAAGATTGACCGCCTGCAGCGGCGGGTGATCGCCGACGATGGCACCACGGCAGCGTACGACCGCCTGCTACTGGCGACCGGATCGAACCCCTTCATTCTGCCCGTTCCCGGCAACGACCTGGCGGGTGTCATTTCCTATCGCGACATCCATGATACCGACGCCATGATCGACGCCGCCCGGCGCTACCGGCACGCGGTGGTGATCGGTGGCGGTCTGCTCGGTCTCGAGGCGGCCAACGGTCTGAAGTTGCGCGGCATGGACGTGACGGTGATCCACCTCGCCGACTGGCTGCTCGAACGTCAGCTCGACCAGACGGCCGGCCGGATGCTGCAGAAGTCGCTCGAAGAGCGCGGGCTGAAGTTCCTGCTTGGCAAGCAAACCGAGATGCTGATCGCCGGTGAGAGTGGCCGCGTCGCGGCACTCCGCCTCAAGGACGGCGCACAGATCCCGGCCGACCTGGTGGTCATGGCCGTCGGCATTCGCCCGAACACGACGCTCGCCGAGTCGGCAGGCATCTACTGCAACCGCGGCATCGTCGTCAATGACACGCTGCAGACTTACGATCCGAAGATCTATGCGGTCGGCGAGTGCGTCGCCCACCGCGGCATCGCTTACGGACTCGTCGCGCCGCTCTTCGAACAGGGCAAGGTGGCCGCCAACCATCTGGCCAACTATGGCATCAGCCGCTATACGGGCTCGGTGACCTCAACCAAGCTCAAGGTCACCGGCATCGATCTTTTCTCCGCCGGTGACTTCTTCGGCGGCAAGGATACCGAGGAGATCGTCCTCAACGACGCCGCCGGCGGCGTGTACAAGAAGCTGGTGATCCAGGACAACAAGCTGGTCGGCGGCGTGCTCTACGGCGACACCGCCGATGGTCCCTGGTACTACCAGCTGCTGCGCGACGGCCAGGACATCCACGAGATTCGCGATCACCTGCTGTTCGGTCAGTCGCACGTCGGCGACGTCGGTCACCAGGGCCACAGCAAGGCGGCGGCGATGGCCGACAGCGCCGAAGTCTGCGGCTGCAACGGCGTCAGCAAGGGCACCATCGTCAAGGCGATCAAGGAAAACGGCCTGTTCACGCTCGACGACATCAAGAAGCACACCAAGGCGTCGTCGTCCTGCGGCTCGTGCGCCGGCCTCTGCGAACAAATTCTTTCGGCGACCATCGGCGGCGCCTACACGCCGGCGGCGTCGAACCGCAAGCCGGTCTGCGGCTGCACCGATTTCTCGCACCAGGAGGTGCGCGACGCGATTCGCCAGCAGCCGCTGCTGAGCATCGGCGAAACGATGCGCTTCCTCGAATGGACAACGCCGGATGGCTGCGACAAGTGCCGCCCGGCGCTCAATTACTACCTGATCTCGACCTGGCCGAAAAAGGCGAAGGACGACCCGCGCTCGCGGCTGATCAACGAGCGCGCGCACGCCAACATCCAGAAGGACGGCACCTATTCGGTGGTGCCGCGGATGTGGGGAGGACTGACCACCGCGTCCGAGCTGCGACGGATCGCCGACGTCGCCGAAAAGTACCAGGTGCCGACGATCAAGGTGACCGGCGGCCAGCGCATCGACCTGCTCGGGATCAGGAAGGAAGACCTGATCGGCGTCTGGAAGGACCTCGACATGCCCTCGGGCCACGCCTATGGCAAGTCGATCCGCACCGTCAAGACCTGTGTCGGCCGCGAACACTGCCGCTTCGGCACGCAGTTGGCGATGGACATGGGCGTCAAGCTCGAAAAGATGCTCTTCGACATGTACTCGCCGCACAAGGTCAAGCTGGCCGTTTCGGGTTGCCCGCGCAACTGCGCCGAGGCCGGCATCAAGGACGTCGGCGTGATCGGTGTCGATTCGGGCTACGAGCTGTACGTCGGCGGCAACGGTGGCATCAAGACCGAGGTCGCGCAGTTTTTCGTCAAGGTCGAGACCGACGAACAGGTGATGGAGTACGCCGGCGCTTTCCTGCAGCTCTACCGCGAGGAAGGCTTCTACCTCGAGCGCACCTGCCACTACCTCGAACGCGTCGGCCTCGACCACGCCAAGAGCCGCGTCGTCGAGGACGCCGACAACCGCAAGGCGCTGCACGGACGGTTGCTGGCCGAGTTGCAGGACGCCAGGGATCCCTGGGCCGAGCGTATCGCCGGCGTCGAGAAGAACGAATACGAAGTGCTTTCGGTATAGCGGACTGGAGAACAGAAATGGCTGAATGGAAATCGATCTGCAGGATTGACGACATCCCGAAACTGGGAAGTCGCGTGGTCAGGTCAACGAGTGGCGACATCGCAGTCTTCCGTACCTCGAGCAACGAGGTCTTTGCCCTGCGCGACCGCTGCCCGCACAAGGGCGGTCCGCTGTCGCAGGGAATGGTCCATGGCAACCAGGTGACCTGCCCTCTGCACGGCTGGAAGCTGCACCTGGACTCCGGCGAGGCAGTCGCCCCCGACCAGGGCTGCTCGCGCCGCTACCCGATCCGCGTCGAAAGTGGCACGGTTTTTCTTGAAATCTGAGCTCTCAATCTAACCAACGGACCACGACAATGGACAACTCGTTCTGGAAGGCCGGCCACCGGCCGACACTCATCGCTTCGTTTCTCTACTTCGACCTGGCGTTCATGGTCTGGGTGATGCTCGGCCCGCTCGGCGTCCAGATCGCCAGCGATCTCGGCCTGACGCACGCCCAGAAGGGAATGATGGTCGCCACGCCGGTGCTTGCCGGGGCGCTGCTGCGAATCGTCATGGGCCTGATGGTCGACCACCTGAAGCCGAAAATGACCGGCGCCATCGGCCAGGTGGTGGTGATGGTCTCGCTGTTCTTCGCCTGGTACCTGGGCGTGCACAGCTACCAGCAGACGCTGATTCTGGGCGTCTTTCTCGGCGTTGCCGGCGCCTCGTTCGCGGTCGCGCTGCCACTCGCCTCGCGCTGGTATCCACCCGAACACCAGGGAACGGCGCTGGGCATCGCCGGCGCCGGCAACTCGGGCACCGCGCTGGCGGCGCTGATCGCGCCGAGCCTGGCGATCGCCTACGGCTGGACCAACGTCTTCGGGCTGGCGCTGCTGCCGCTGCTGCTGGTCTTCATCTACTACATGATCGCCGCCAAGGACTCGCCCGAATGCCCGCCGCCGAAGTCGCTCGCCGAGTACCTGAAAGTGCTCAAGGACACCGACGCCTGGTGGTTCATGTTCTTCTACTCGGTGACCTTCGGCGGTTTCGTCGGCCTGGCCTCGTCGCTGACCATCTACTTCAACATCCAGTACGGGCTCGACGCCAAAACCGCCGGCTTCTTCACCGCCGCCTGCGTCTTCGCCGGTTCGCTGGTACGGCCGATCGGCGGCAACGTCGCCGACCGCATCGGCGGCATCAAGAGCCTGTCGGTGATGTACGTCTTCGCCGCGATCTTCCTGGGCATCGTCAGCGTCGGCCTGCCCGAGGCGTGGATGGCACTGCTCGCCTTTGTCGGCGCGATGCTGGCGCTGGGCATGGGTAACGGCGCGGTGTTCCAGTTGGTGCCGCAGCGCTTCCGCAAGGAAATCGGCGTCATGACCGGACTGGTCGGCATGGCTGGCGGCGTCGGCGGCTTCTACCTGGCGTCGTCGCTGGGCTACGCCAAGCAGCTCACCGGCAGCTACCAGGTCGGCTTCCTGATCTTCGCCGCGCTGGCATTGCTGGCGCTTGCCGGACTGAGCGCGGTCAAGAACCGCTGGCGCACCACCTGGGGTGCGGCGCACCTCACCGCCGCCAAGATCTGATCCGGCGAATCCTTTCAACAGCCGGGGGCGGCAGGGTACATTGCGTACCTTCCGCCCCCTTCTCGTTTACGGAGCAGCGTCTGCATGCCGCTAAAGGTTGACATCGGCCATTCCTCGCTGACCGGTCCGCGCCAGCGCAACGAGGATTTCTGCGGCATGGTCACCCCACACGGGGCGGAACTCGAAAACAAGGGGCTGATCGCTGCCCTTGCCGACGGCGTCGGCGGCCATCAGGGCGGGCGCGAAGCGGCCGAATACACCGTCCGCGGCCTGCTCTCCGACTACTACGCGACACCCGACACCTGGAGCGTTCCGCACGCGCTGGAAAAGGTCGTCGTGCCGCTCAACCGCTGGGTGATGGCCGAAGCCGGCCGGCAACCGGAGCTCACCGGCATGGCCACGACGCTGACCATGCTGGTCCTGCGTGGCCGCCGCTACGTCAGCGGCCACGTCGGCGATTCGCGGCTCTACCTGTTGCGCGATGGCGGCTGCACGCAACTGACCGTCGACCACCTCTGGGAACACCCGGAGCTGAAGAACGTGCTGTCGCGCGCGGTCGGCCTCGACCGTCATTTCCGGATCGACTTCGCCGACGGCGAACTGAAAGAGGGCGACTGTTTCCTGCTCTGTTCCGACGGCGTGTGGGGCGTCCTCGGCGATGCGCGCATCCGCGCGACGTTGCTTGCCCATCCCGACGCGCAACAGGCCGCTGCGTCGCTGACCAGCCTGGCGCTCGCCGCCGGCGGCCAGGACAACGCCAGCGCCGTCGTCGCGCGAATCGAAGAGCTGCCACCCGAGAACCTGCGCGACTCGCTCGAGGGCACCGCGCGCCTGCCGCTGCCGCCGCTCTTCAAGCCGGGCCAGGAAATCGACGGGCTGCTGATCGACGAAGTGCTGCACGACTCACGCGCGACGCTGCTCTACCGCGTCACCGACCAGGCGTCTGGCCAGCAGCTGGTGCTCAAGACGCTGCGCCCGGAGTTGGCCGACGACCCCGACGAGATCCGTGCGCTGATCATGGAGGAGTGGCGAGGACGACGCATCTCCTCGCCATTCTTCGCGCAACTGCTGCCAGCCGAAGGACGCAGCTGCCTGTACTACCTGCAGACCTGGCACGAGGGCGCAACGCTGCAGCGAATGCTCGACGCCGACCTGCATTTCACCGTCGCCGACGCCGTCCAGCACGGCATCCGGCTGATCAAGGGGCTGTCGGCGCTGCACCGGCTCGACGTCGCGCACCGCGACATCAAACCCGACAACATCCACATCGGCCGCGACGGCCGCCTGCGCATTCTCGACCTCGGCGTCGCGATCAGCCTGTCGGAAGACGACCCCGCCGCCGGCAGCCCGGGCACCCCCAGCTACATGGCACCGGAGCTGTTCGCCGGCGAGCAGGCCGGCCCGCCGCACGACCTTTATGCCGCCGGCGTCACGCTGTACCACCTGCTGACGCGCAAATACCCCTACGGCGAGATCGAGCCCTTCCAGCACCCCAGATTTGGCGAACCGATCGCGCCGACGCGTTACCGGCCAGACATCCCCGGCTGGCTGGAGAATGCACTGCTCAAGGCGGTCGCCAAAGACCCGGCGCAGCGCTTCGAGACCGCCGAGGAATTCCTGCTGGCACTGGAGCGCGGCGCCAACCGCCCGGTCGGCCGGCCACCGGTCACACCACTGGCGATGCGCAACCCGCTACTCACCTGGCGGATCATCGCCGGCGTTTCGCTGCTGCTCAACCTGGTTTTGCTGATGTTGCTGGCGCGCTGAGCGTGGCCGCTGCCAGGCCGCACCACGGTCAAGTCTCGCGGCTCATTGCCACCAACGTCCATTGCCGTTGGTCGCCGCCCCCGCTCAACAAAGCCATTGCCCCTGCCGGATTGGTGACCGGATTAATCCAGATAATATCTCGCAGCCCCGGTATCCTCTTTGACTCCACACTGAACAGCGCTTGCACTTTGTCATCCAGGGCAACGATTCGTTCGTCTGTGGCAATTGCTGCTTCCACCAACAGCAAATCCTTGATCATCGTGGACTTGTCGTTTTCCGAAGCAGGCCCATCATTAATGGCCGCCCTTAAATCGGAGCTCTCTTGCAGGTCAAGAATGACCAGCTTCTTCCGGGCAACCATGGATCTTCGCCATTTTCTCGCAAAAACAGACTCGTGCCTGTCCCACTCCACTCTTATCGCCGGGGTCATTACGGCTCGGTGGCAGATGATCAATACCTCCCGCAAAAAATCACGTACAACCCTTGCCGTCGGATGGACGGCCTCGATACCACCCGAAGCACGCGCGACAGACGCATCAATCACCAGGCGGCTTGAACGACCTTCCTTCACAGCCCGACATTTCCGGACAATTTCGCTTCCGCAGCCGAAAGATACTCGTTGTCGGCATCCAGCTCAACCTCGTCGAAATCCTCCGGCCAATCCCCGAATGCACCAGATTCATCGAGGTCGGAACTGGTGATTATGGTCTTTCCGAATTTGTCGCGTTGAAACCAGTGCAATTTCACCAATTCCTGGGGTAATTCATCCTTCGCAACCAGGGTCTGAATCCCGCGAAGAAGCAGTGCACTGTGCGTTTCCACGACAACAATAGCCCCTTTTTTTGCAGCCTCGGCCAGAACGCCGGCCATGGCGCGTTGCGCGCTCGGGTGCAAATGGATCTCGGGTTGCTCAACATAAACCACTTGCCCCGACTCAGCCGCGAGCAGCGCTACCAGAACGGGCAATGCTTGAGAAACGCCGAACCCGACATCGGCAATGCTTACCAGATCGTGCGCGCCTCCTTGCAGTCCGTGCGGCAAGCGTCCGACTTTCAATTCAACTTGCGTTTCATCCTTTTGCTCGGCCATGACCTTCCATGTCAGCCCGAGGTTTTCCAGTTGCTTGTTCAAACGTGACAGCCGAGCATCCCTGCTTGATTGCCAATACTGGATCACGCTCGCCACATAGTTTTCGAACGTCCCCGGGAACGAATCGCCAACCGCGGTCGTCTTGTAGTTGCGCTCAGGATTCCCACGCAAGCCAGGAACATGTATCAGTTTTGCGATCAATGACGCAAGCCTTTCTCCACCATGTAACATTGGCAGTTTAAACTCACCGTGGGACGTCACTATTTCGACAGCGAGAAAACATCTGTCACGAACAACTCTGGCTTCCGCTTTCTGAAATATCTTATCCAGCAATCCGTAGTCAGACAGAATCTTCTGGATATCCCATGGAAAGTCGTTCCCCAAGGTCAGAACGATGTCTGTTTTTCCATCCGAAATAGTGTTGCTGAATATCTCCAGCCCCCTGCGCGGAACCTGGCGAAAGCAGAGTCCAATCTTCTTCCTGCCAATCTCGAAGTCGATGGAAAATTCGTCAACGGAACGTGAACTCGAGTTTTTCGACAACAACTGGGTTGCAGAAGTCAGGCGCACATTTGGCCCACCCAACAGAAGACTACCGGAATCGTAGGGGGCGTCCATAGTCTGCTTCAGGAGCAATAAGGGCTGCATGATGCTGGATTTTCCACCGCTATTGGCCCCAGCCAGCAGTGTCAATGGGCGAATCTCCATTCGCTGCCTGTCGGTCAGCGATTTGTAGCCGACAACCGAAATTGCAGTCAGCGCATTTCCAGGTGCCTTACCAACATTCCGCTTACCCGGCTTGTTCGGTGAAACTGTGCCTTTTACGGCCATGACGTAACTCCTGAAAAGACTCTACGTTCCAGTCGGCGTCAATGCAC